>JBCCRV010000445.1:0-6442 GCA_039201085.1 Myxococcota bacterium
CAGCCGCGGCAGCACCGTCGGCATAGTTGCCCTGCCAGAGCGGAATGCTCAGGCCCGCCGATACGACGACGGCGTCCCGTCCGCTGTCGCCCACGCCGTCCGAGGCGGCTTCGCCCGTGACGACCCAGTCGGCGCCCAACGTGAAGCTCGGCAGCCGCGCCGCGCGCTCGGCTCGCGCCGCTTCCTCCGCCGCTTCGGCCTCCAGCGCAGCCCGCTCGATCGTGGGGTGAGCACGCAGGCGTAAGCCGAGCGCCTCCACCGATTCGCGCGGCATCGCCGCGTCGGCCGGTTCATCGGATGTCCCCAATTCCCCTGCATCACGCACGCCGATCGCTGCGCGCAAGCGCGCCACCGCACCCCGCTCCGATTCATCCATGCCTTGAATGCGGTCTTCGAGGCGAGCGATCGAGAGATCGATTTGCTGAAGCGCCGCCAGCGTCGTCGTGCCCGTCGCCAAGCGGGCGCGGGCGGACTCCGAGAGCCCGCGCATGACCTCGAGGTGGTCGCGGTGAATCGCCCGCGCCGTGCGGATCTGCCAGAGGTGCCAGTAGCCGTCCGCAACCCGATAGGCGACGGCGAGGGCTTCGGCTTCAAAGCGTCGCTGCATCGCACGGGCACGGGTGGCGGCCGCATCGGCGCCCGCCGTCAGACGCGTCGGCCACGGAAACGACTGGCGCAGGCTAAGGCGCGCTCGCTGCGGACCGACCCGCGTTTCCACGGCCCGCGCAAAGTACGCAAAGGTCAAGGTGGGTTCGGGAAGGCGTCGCGCCCGGGCGATGCGAAGGGCGCTGGCCTGCCACCGTTCGAAGGCCGCGCGAAGGGACGGGCTGTGGGCGATCGCCGCGCGAACACATCCATCGAGGCTGCCGTCGAGTTCAGGCGCCTCGATCGCTCGCGGCTCCGCGTGCGCCTCGAGCGGATAGGCCCGACGGGCCGCGTCCAAGTCTCGGTGCAGCGTCGACTCGTAGCTTCCGCGGCAGCCCGCCAGGGCGCTGCCCGCCACGAGCATGACGACGGCCGGCGACAAAGCCGGTCTGCGAGCCACGCGTAGCGAGTCCAAGGGCACGCGCGGGTAGACGCACCATTCGTACCACCTCGCAACCGGCCAGAAACTAGGATTTTTATCTCATCTTCGAGCAGAAATTGACCGCACCGGTCTATCTGTGACCGAGACGGTTACTCCATGGAGCGCTTTCGAAACGCACCTGCGTCGACGCCATGCTTGCGCAGCAGCCGGTAAAAGCTCTCCCGCTCGACGCCCGCATGCGCGGCGGCCTCGGCGACCTGCCCCTCGAAACGCTGCATCAGCGCGACGAGGTAGCGTTTGCCCACGTCGGCGCGCCCACGCTCCAGCGCCTCCGCCCAAGTGCCGTCGGCATGGGCGACGCTGCTGGACGAGCGGAGCACTTCCGGCGGCAAGTCCGCAGCTTCGATCGCGCTTCCGCGGGCGACGACGTACGCGCGTTCAACGGCAGAGCGCAGCTGCCGAACGTTGCCCGGCCAATCAAAGGCCTCGAGGGCCGCGAGGGCCGCGCTCGCATAACCTTGCGCCTGACCGCGATTGCGCTCCGAAAGTTGCCGCAAGAAGTGGTGCGCAAGCAGCGGTATATCCCCGCGACGATCGCGCAGCGGCGGGATGCGTATGAGCGCCACGTTGAGGCGGTACCAGAGGTCTTCGCGAAAGGTGCCGCTCTGCACCATCGACTCGAGGTCGCGGTGCGTGGCGGCGATCAAGCGCACGTCGACGGTGCGCTCTTGCGACTCGCCAATGCGTCGCACCGCGCGCTCCTCGAGGGCCCGCGTGAGTTTGGCCTGCAGGGACGGTCGCATGTCGCCGATCTCATCGAGAAAGAGGCTGCCGCCGTGCGCCTCTTCGAAGAGGCCCTTTCGATCGCTAACGGCGCCGGTGAAGGCGCCCTTCGCGCTGCCAAAAAGTTCGCTTTCGAGCAGCTCGGCGGGCACCGCCGCACAGTTGAGCGCGATGAAGCGCTCATTCGCGCGCGGTGAGAGCTCGTGAACCGCGCGCGCAAGTCGCTCCTTGCCCGTGCCCGTTTCACCGAGGAGAAGCGCCGTCGCATCGCTGTCAGCGATGCGCGTCACGAAGTCCGCCAAATCCAACATCGACTGCGACTGCGCGATGACGCCCGGCAGAACTTCGCGCGCCGCCTCGGCCGGCCCTGCGAGCTGGGAGCGCGCGAGCGCGCGCAGAAGCACACTCCTTGCCGCGTCGGGCTCGAAGGGCTTCGTGAGGTAGTCGTAGGCACCGAGCTTGAGCGCCTCGACGGCGGTGCCCACGGTCGCGTAGGCCGTCATCAGAATGAACTCGGCGTTCGGCCTTAGCTGCCGGCACGCCCGGAGCACCTCGAGGCCGCTCATATCGGGCATCTTGAGATCGCAGAGCACGGCGTCGACGGGCTGGCTCTTGAGCATGCGGAGCGCCTCGGTGCCGCCGCTTGCGGCGTGAACAATCGCATCCTTCTTCATTACCTTCGCGATGAGCCGGGTCATGTTCTTCTTGTCGTCGACGACCAGAAGCGTGGGCGCTTGATTCACTGCTGCCACCCGTAAACCCGTGCCGACAAAGATTCGGATGCAGCGCCCGATTCCGACGCGGCCTTATCGGCATGAAGGACCCGGATCGGATGGCCGCAGAGGGATGTGTGCCGTCGCGAAGCGGCGACCTGACAGCGCATCGAGCGCCTGCGGAGCGCACTCATGAACCCGCCTCCATCGAAGGCGAAGCCGCGCGCGTCCGCGGGATTTGCAAGCGAAGGGTGGCGCCGCTCGAAGCGCCATCGCGGGCGACTTCGATCGTGCCGCCGTGCGCCTTCACGATGCCTTGGCACACGGCCAGGCCCAGTCCGCTGCCGCCCTTACGCGTTGAGTAGAAGGGTTCGAAAATGCGCTCGGACTCGTCCGGGCGAATGCCCGGTCCTTCGTCCATGACGTCAATCCGGTAGTGCCCCGCGTGGACCGCGCCGACCACGCGCACGCTCGCGCCTTCGGGCGAAACCTGACGGGCGTTGTTAAGCAGGTTGAGCAGCACCTGACGAAGGCGCGCGGCGTCCGCCTCAACGACCGCTTCTTCCGCCTCAACCTGCACCGTCGCGCCTCCGTTGGCCGTTCGATAGCGCGTGGCCGTTTCCTCCATGAAGACGTTCATATCGATGGCCGCATGGTTGAGATCCTCAGCGCGCGCGTACGAGAGCAGGTCGTCGGCGATGCGCTGGCAGTGGCCCGCCTCCTCATCGAGGATTGCAAGCTCCTCGGCGAGCGTGTCCCGATCTTCGTCGGGACTCATCGTCTTGAGGTAGCCGCGAATGATGCCGATGGGGTTGTTCAGTTCATGGGCGATGCCGGCGGCAAACTGGCCGATCGCCGCCATGCGTTCGTTATGAAGCAGACGCGCCTCACGCTGGGCAAGTTCGTCGGCCATGCGACCAAAGGCGTCGCCCACGGTCGCAAACTCACCCTGACCCACTTCGCCGAGGCGAAAGGCAAAGTCGCCGCGGCCGTAGCGCAGCGACGCGTCCGTGAGCCGCTGAAGGGGTCGAAGCACCACCGATCGCAAACGCAGCGTGAAGGCGATCGCCAAGCCCACGATGAGCAGGGCACAGAGCCCGCCGCCGATCAGACCGAGACGCGTAGAGTCGGTCGCGTGATCGTGCGCGTGCGCCATCTGCTGGGTCGTCGCCGCCGCCAAGATGTCCGCCTGCTGCGCCGCCTGCTCACCGAGGCGGCGAATCTCCGCATAGGCTTCCTGCACGGCGACCCGATCGCCCCGACGAAGCGCCGGCACGGCCGTACCGACAAGCCGCTCATGCATGCGCTGCGTCGTGGCGCCCAGCGCTTCAAGGCGGTCACGCGCTTCGACCGGGACGCGCGCCGCGAGCGTTTGAATGCGGGCGCGGACCCGATCGCGCGACGCGCCATAACGCTCGAGCTCGGGTTCGTCGCCCTCGATCACCGCGCCGGCAATATGAATCGACATTTCGCGCACGGCCGTAGCGAGCTCCGTGCCCTGCCGAATCGAGCTCTCGTCGTGCCGCATCGAATCGACGTGGCCGGCGACGTCCTGAATGATCGAGACGAGCATCGCGCACATCACGATCGCGACGACACTCACGGAGCCGAAGCCCACGGCGAGACGTCGCCCGATCACACGTGAATCCTTGCGGGGCCCGCCCTGGCCCGGCGCAGCGCCGTTCGATGCACCCATGACGCTGTAACTCTACGGGTTACACGGCCGAAAACCCAGTTGCTGCCGAGGCGGCGGGCGCACCGAACCGCGATGAGCCGGCGTCGGAACTGGCGGCCAGCACGTCTTCTTCCGCGCTCATCCGCGCTCATCGCGGCGAACCCACGTAAAAAGCCGCCCCGAACGGGGCGGCTTTTTACCGCGTCGCCATCGAGACAGGCGCCGGGGCGTTAGCGGCAGATGCCGTCGACGCAGCTCTGACCTGCGGCGCAGGGCTCTTCGATCGAGCAGTTGCTGGTGGCTTCGTTGGTGGTCGAGCAGAAATTCTCGAAGCAGAGCGAGAACTCGACGGCCACGCGGGCGCACTCACGGGTCTCCTCACAGGGGGTGCGGCAGACGCCGTTCACGCAGGCGAAGCGGCACTGCGAATCCTGCGTGCACTCCGGGTTGGGCCGGTCATCGGCGCGGCAGCGGCCGTTGGAGCAGAACCGACCTTCGCCGCAGTCTGCGTCGCCCGCGCATCCATCGAAGCAGCTGCTGTCGAGGCAGATCCGACCCTCACCGCACTCCGCATCCGCCGTGCACTCACCGACGGGCGGCGCGGGCGTCACGCAAACGTTGTCCTCGCAGAGCTGTCCGTCGAGGCACTGGGTGGCGTCGGCGCATCCTTCGAGGCATTGGCCGTCCACGCAGACGCGGCCCTCGCCGCACTCGGTGTTGAAGCGGCAAATCGTATCGGGCTGACGGCACTCGCCACCGACGCAGAAGAAGCCCTCGCCGCACACGCCCGTGTCGTCGCAGGTGCAACCCGTCTCGCCGCAGCTGGGGTCGTCAAGAACGCACTGACCGTCGCGGCAGATGAGGCCCTCACCACACTCACTGCTGCGCTCACACGTTCCCGGGTTCGGCGTCGGGTCGGGCTCCGTGGGCTCCACACAGAGGCCGGTCCGACACACAAATCCGTCCGCGCAATCGCCGTCCGCCTCGCATTCGTCCACGCACCCCAAGTCCGTGCAAACCCCCGTCGCGCACTCAAAGTCGCCGCGGCAGGTGGGTCGTTCGGGCGTCTCCACTGGACGGCATCCGAGGCCGTCACAGTAATAACAGCCCTGATCGTCACAGAAGTAGGACTCACACTCACATCCGGAGAGGGCTACGGCGGCGGTGAGCAGGGAAAACGAAAAAAGAAGTTGGCGCATGGTTCCTCGGTGGGGCGGTCCGTGTGGGGAGAACGTCCCTACGGCCGTCTACATGAATCATGCCACAGCGAATTCCTCGGCTTTCGAAAGGGATCGCCGCTGACACCCCGGGCGAACGCGCCCCACCGTCACGAACCCTCGTGAAGGGACGTTCACGGCTGAATGTCGACGATGCGCCACTCGGACGCTTCCCGCCGCAGGACCAGGGTCGGGCCAGCGGTGGTGCGCACCCGCGCCCGATCGCCTTCTTCGTCGACCTGAAGATCGAGCAGATCCTCCGTCGCCTGCACCATGCGCTGAAGATCCGCCTCGAGCTCGCTGCGCGTTGCCCGGGCGAGCACGCGCATCAGGCCGTTCATATCGCGCCGCAGGAGCGCGTGCCGCAGTGCCAGCACCGCGTCCATCGGCGTCAGGAGCGCCGGCGCATCCAGCACGCCGCCCACCAGGCGCCACTGGCCTTCGTCGAGCGTCAGCACCGCCACTTCGTTTCGGCTGAGGGGCACCTCGGCGCGGCTTCGCAGCCGCTCTTCCCGGAGCGCTTCATCGATCGCGTCTGCTTGCGTTCGAAGCTCGTCAGCGTTGCCTTCGAAGTCCGCCCGAAACGCTTCGAAGCTCACCTCCCGTTGGGTGCGCTCGTCGAGCGTTTCGTACGCGGACCGCGCGTCGCCGCTGCGAACGGCCGCCTGGTAGCGTCGGACCGCGTCCTCTGGGCCGGGTACGCGGGTGGTCCCACAGGCGCTCAAGACGACGAGCGCCAAGAGACGCAAGCCGGGCCCGCGAAACGCGCTTCGCGCATGGAGTTGGCTCGCCACGATGAGGTCTAGTACCACGGCCCTCGCCCTTGCTTCCATCAGGGAGTTGACCCGCGCGTGATCTGGGCAGGGCCCACGGGTCTCCCACAAAGCCCGGCTGCCTAGAGACCTGACAAGCATTGCCGCCCGGCGATTTTCGCCGACAGTGCGACGGATGGAGCGTCTGAATCCGCAGCGCCCCTATAAGCATAGGGGTCCAGGTTTGGATGGCTGCAAGCGCCGTGCTGTCGTCG
>JBCCRV010000446.1:0-6433 GCA_039201085.1 Myxococcota bacterium
CCACGGTCGCCAAGACGAAGGAAGAAGCGGACGCTGCCGTCGCCAAGGCGAAGGAAGAAGCGGAAGCAGAGGTCGCGAAGACGAAGGAAGAGGCTGCGGCCGACAAGGCAAGCGCGCTGGCGGAGGCGGCCGAGACGGCCGAGGCGGCGAAGGTCGCAGCCCTGGCGGCGCTCACGGAAGAAAAAGACGCGGCGCACGCTGCGGCTACCGAAGAGGCCGAGTCGAACCACAGCAAGGAGCTCGCCGTTCTCGGGCGAAAGCTGGCCGATACGGAGAGCAAAGCCGAGGACGCCCAGAAGAAGTTCGAAGAGACCGACGCGGCAAAGAGCGAGGTGGAGAGCGCGCTGGAAACAACGAAGGGCGAGCTGGACACCACGAAGGGCGAACTCACGACGACGAAGTCCAAGGTCGAAGAGCTCGAGGGCAACGTTGCGTCGTTGCGCGCAACGAAGGCGGACCTGGGCGAGCGACTCAAGGCGGCAGAGGGCAAGATCGCCCGCGACGCAGAACGCCTTGAGCGCGTGCGTAAGGCCATGGCCATCGGCATGGGCTTGCTCGAAGATCAGAAGAACGACGGCGTTGACGCCGCGGCCGAGTAGGGCGCTCTTTCCACGCGGTGCGCTTCAGCGAAGCAGGTAGGCGGCCAGCGCCAAGGCGAGGAGAAGCACCGCCAGGGCGGTAGCCATCGGCCATCGTGACGTTGCTGGGACGGTCGCGTCGGGCGCTGCTTCGTCGTTATCCAGAACCGCACGCGGCCGCGTACGCGTTTCCGCATCCGCCGGTGCGTCGATGACTTCATCCGCGGCGGGCGAGGGCGTTGCGGTGAGGGCGACGGTGCCCGCTTCGTAGGGCGCGAGCTCGGTTTCCGCATCGCCCTCCACGGGCGCGGCGTTGGCTTCGCGCAGCGCGCGCACGTGGCGTCCGAGGAGGCGCCGTGCCGTGGCGGGCGGTGGCGCGCTTTCCAGCGCTTCGAGGAGCGCCCGGGCCGACCCCGGCCGAACCGTCGGCGCCGCATCGATGCAGCCTTCGATGATTCGAAGGAGCTCGCGTGGTGCATGGTCGGTGTTCAGCGGCTCGAACTCGCCGGCGAGGCTGGCTTGCAGCATGTCGACGGCGTTCTTAGCGCGAAACGGACGCTGGCCTGCGACGCATTCGTAGAGTGTGACGCCGAGCGCGTAGATGTCCGTGGCAGGCGTGGCATTTCCCGAGCGCGCGTACTCCGGCGCCATGTACGGGAGCTTGCCCTTCACCATGCCCTCCGTCGTGAAGCGCGTGGACCCCAGCGCTTGCGCAATGCCGAAGTCGCTCAGTTTCACTTCGCCGGCTTCGCTGAGAAGCACGTTCGACGGCGAGATGTCGCGGTGAATCACGCCGCAGTCGTGCGCGTAGGCGAGGGCAGCCGAGAGCTCGTGCGCGATGTAGGCGATCAACCCGGCGGGCAGCGGCTGCCCCACCGCTTCGCCATGGCGAAGGGCCTGACGCAGGTCGATGCCTTCGATGAGCTCGAGGACCAGGAAGTGCTCGTCCGTCGTGCTGAAGTCGAGGGTCTGCACGATGTTTTGGTGACGGAGCTTGGCGCTTACGCGGGCTTCTTCGCGAAAGGCGCGCATGAAGGACGCGTCTGCAGCGAGCTCCGGAAGCACCCTCTTGATGCATACACGCTGCTCAAAGCCGCCGTCGCGGCGAAGGGCAACGAAGGTCTCGGCCATGCCGCCCTTGCCGAGGGGCGCTTCGACTTCGTAGGCCCCGATTTCCATGGTTACCAGCCGGGCCAGCTCGGCAGCGGGGCGTCCTGTGCGGGTGCGTATCGCACGGCCTGCGGGAACGCGCAGAAGCGGCCCGCATAGATGCCGGCGGGTCGGTGGTTGCCGCTGTCGCCGACGCCGCCAAAGGGCAGGCGCCCGGAGGCGCCGGCGGTCGATTGGTTCCAGTGGCAAACGCCCACCCGAAGGCGGGACGCGGCTTCTTCGAAGCGCTCCTTCGTGCGCGTAAAGACCGCGCCGGCGAGTCCGTAGGCCGTGTCGTTGGCGCGCTCGATCGCTTCGTCGAGGCTGTCGACAGCATAGAGCGCCACGTTGGGTCCGAAGAGTTCGTCGTGCGTGTAGCCTGGGACCCGCGCGTCGGCGCTTGAGGCGCGGTACACGCTTGGTCGCACGTACCAGCCGCGCGTGCGCACGTCCGGTTCGTCGGCTTCGACGAGCGCTTCGAATCCGTGTGCCTTTGCCTTCTCGAGGGCGCTCCAAAGGGCGCCGCGCGACGCCTCGCTGATCATCGGACCCATGAAGACCTCATCCATGGGGTGGCCTACGGCGATGGCCTTCGCGCGCTCGCTCAAGCCGGCCGCGAGCACCTCGATCTTGGAGCGATGCACGTACACGCGGCTCGTCGCCGTGCAGCGCTGGCCGCTCGTCGCGAAGGCGGCGAAGCCGATTTGGTTGACGGCGCGCTCGAGTGGCGCGTCGTCGAGCACGATCGACGCGTTCTTTCCGCCGAGCTCGAGGGCGATGAGCCGCCCCGGACGGTGCGCGTTGGCCGCGATGATCGCCTTGCCGACGGCGGACGAGCCCGTGAAGAGAACGGCGTCGATGTCGTTCGAAGCGACAAGCGCCCTGGCGGAATCGGCGGCGCCGATGATCACGTTGACAACGCCTGGCGGGAAGCCAGCTTCGTCAAAACAGCGCGCCATCCAGTAGGCGGCCGAGGGGGTCTTTTCGCTCGGCTTGAAGACGACGGTGTTCCCGTGCAGCAGCGCCGGCACGATTTGACCGTTGGGAAGATGAGCCGGGAAGTTGAACGGACCGATCACGGCGACCACGCCGAGGGGCCGGTGGCGAATCGCGCCCGGCAAATCATCGAGCTCACGGTCTGCCGTGTAGGTCGCGCCCTCGCCGAGCATGAGCTTGACCTTCGCCGCCAGGGCGCCGGCTTCCGTCGACGCGTCCCAGCGGGGCTTGCCCACCTCACGCATGATGGCGTCCGTGATGGCTTGTCGATGTGCTTCGCAGCGCTCTGCGTAGGCTTGCAGCAGGCGCCGGCGCTCGTCGATGGGCGTGCGCGCCCAAGCGGGCGCAGCCGCGCGCGCGGCGCCCACGGCGTCCTCGGCGTGGGCAAGGGTGATGTCGAAGCGGCTGACGATGTCCGACTGGTCGGCGGGGCTGGCGACGACGACTTCACCGTCCGCGGCCTTCGAAGGCCGAAAGGCACCCTCGATGTAGTCGCCGGGGCGCTCGAGCGTGCTCATGGCGCGGTCTCGCCCGTCTCCCCGCCCGTTTCGCCTTGCGCTTCGACCTGCTCACGAATGGCGGCGGGCACTTCGGACACGCGGGCCGCGCATCGGCCCTCGTGGCAGAGGCAGCTGCCGCCGCAATCGAGCGTACCGTAGCGGCACTCTTGCGTGCACATGGTGTCTTCGCAGCTTGGCGCCGCGTCCTGCGCCACGCAGGCCGCCGCATGGCAACACTGGGCGGGCACGCAGTCCGCGTCGCTTGTGCAGGCGTCCGTTCCAACGATCAGGTTGTCGTCCTCGGCGGAAGCCTCAGGGCTTTCGGGGGGCGACTCGTCGCCGCTCGGGGGCGGAGTCACCGGTTCGACGCTGGTCTCGGAGGGGCCGCAGGCGGCGAGCAGGAGGCAAAGGGCGAGGGAACGCATGGTGCGTTCGTACACGATCGATTCAAAGCGGTCACGAACGTTCGGGCGCGAAGCGGGGGCTTGAAACACCCGAACGAGGGACTGGAGGTCATAGATCGCCTTTCTCATCGGCGATCTGCTGAATACTTGACTAGGTGATCGGCTGAACGTATTCTCCGACTGCTAAAGAATTCAGTGAACGCTTATCCAGGCATCAAATGTACAGCGATGCACGGATGTTAAGTTGATCGGCTGTTTCTATTTTTGCCTCTCAGCCCACGTCGCACTCCAGCCCACGTCGACACTTCCCAGCCATCACCTGAGCCTCCGCTTCACCTCCTCCCCAATCAGACTCACCATGCAGAAACTCACCGATCGTCAGCGAGCCGTTCTCGAATACATCGCGTCCTCGATTCACGACCGCGGCTACCCGCCGACCCTTCGGGAAATCGGCAACCACATGGTTCCGCCGATCAAGAGCACCAACGGCGTAAATGACCACCTTCGAGCGCTTGAGCGGAAAGGGTATCTCACCCGCGAGGACATGAAGTCGCGCACCCTTCGACTGCTCCGCACACCGGACGGCCAGCCCCTCGGTGAGGACTCGGGAGACGAGGACATGATCGCGATTCCCATCGTCGGCCGCGTCGCCGCGGGCGCCCTGACCGAAGCCATCGAGCATCCGGAAGACACCGTTCGCGTGGACCGCATGCTGATCGGCCGCGGTCGCGACGTATTCGGCCTGAAGATCGTGGGCGAGTCGATGATCGAAGCCGGCATTCACGACGGCGACTACGTCTTCGTGCGCAAGCAGCTCACGGCGAGCCGCGGCGACATCATCATCGCGCTCGTGGAAGGGGACGCGACCTGCAAGTACTTCTTCCCGGAGTCGGACCACATTCGCCTTCAGCCGGCGAACTCGACGATGGAGCCGATCCTCGTGTCGAAGCACGATTGGCGTTCGACCCAGGTGCTGGGCGTCGTTGTCGGCGTGTACCGCAAGTTGGTCACCGCCTAGACGGTCCCTCGGGCCCTAGGCTTGTCTTCGTTAGGCGTGTACGTGGTTTCGGTTTCCGCAAACCCGGGTCGGTGAGTCGAAGCAAAGCTCATAGGGGTGTCGAGTGGAGTACATGGCAAACGCAAGGCGCCCGGCACGCAAGTGCGCTGGGCGCTTTCAATTTGCAGTCCCCAACCTTGCGGTGAGCGCGAAGGACCCAAGAGTCCCGGCGAAGCTGCTGCGCTCGAGCGACCGGCAGCGCCGAAAGGACTACCCATGAAAGCCACGTGGAACGGAACGGTTATCGCAGAGTCGGACGACATCGTCGAAGTGGAAGGCAACGCGTACTTCCCGCGCAGCGCCCTCAACGAAGCCTTCTTCGAAGAGAGCTCGCACACCACGATTTGCTCCTGGAAGGGCACCGCCTCCTACCTCTCCGTCGTCGTCGACGGTCAGCGCAACGACAACGCCGCCTGGTACTACCCGGCGCCGAAAGAGAAGGCTCAGCACATCGAAGGCCGCGTCGCCTTCTGGAAGGGTGTAAAGGTCGGCTGAACCTTATCGGCGCTTAGCAAGTTCGAAGCAGCGTTGCGGCCAATGAACCGCTAGTCGGGGAGCGCAGACAGCCAACGGCGCACCGCCAACGGCACGCGGTGTGCGACCCGGAACAGCGCCAACCGCACAGCGCCAACGGCCCACTGCCAACGGCAAAAACGCCGCCGGCCTACTTTTCGCTTGCCTCGTCGCTCGTGCGCAGCACCGCTGCGAGCATGCGCAGCGGATCAAAGCCCAGTTCGTCCGTCACCGTGCGTACGGCGAGCAGCTGTGCGCGCAGTTGGTTGGCGAAGGGCAGGAGCTGGCTGGCGAAATCGATGCCGCCGAGGGCACGGGAAGAGAGGCGGCCGATGCCGCGTACGGCGTCGGCTCCGAGGGCCAGCGCAAGGGCCGGGGGCATCGGGTTGAAGATGACGTTTCGCACGGCGGCTTCACGGGCCCACGCGCCGGGGTCTGCTTCACGAAGCAAGCTCTCCAACGTGCTGGCTTGCAGGAACACGCCGAAGTGCACCTCACCGGCGTGTCGGGTGACGGACTCCACGACGATGCGAAAGTCGCGTCGCCAGTCGCCGCCGGTCGGCCCGATCCACTCGCGTAGAAGCTCCGGCCCGACGAGCCAATCGAAGGCGCCTTCGTCGCTGCGGCGCAGGACTGCAGCCGTTTGAATGGCCGTTTGGTTTGCGGGCGGCGCGGCGCCCGGGCCCTCCTCGTACACGACGAGCACCATCGTACGGCCTTTCGGAAGGGCGGCATCGAGGGCGCGCTCGATGGCTCCCGCCGGGGGAATCGGGACGCCTGCCGCCGGGTTGGGCCAGAGGCGAAGTTGGTCGGCGTCCATCGCCGAACGCACGGCACGCAGGACGTCGAGGGCCTGAGCGACGTAGTCGCCGGAAAGGGTCGCCGTAAGCCCAATGCGCTCGGCGAGGTCTTCCATCGTGCCTTCACGGAGCACCAGCACGCGCCGGGCGCGTGCCGCGTCCGCGACGGCCTCGAGGTCGTCGCTCAGCGCTTTGCCGTGCAGCTCGCTCGCGTCGCGGCTCGACGTGTGCACGGCGCTGAGAACGATGCCCTCCCCATCTACGACCACCAGGAGCGTGCCGGCGGCCGCGTCGCCGGGGTCGATGCGCGCCCGCAGACCGGGCAGGAAGAAGGACACGAGTTCGGTCCACGAATAGGCGTCGTAGCCTTCGATACGAAGGTGCGGTGAAACGATCACGGCTCCCTCCGGGCTCTTGGGGGAGCCGACGTTCGACG
>JBCCRV010000447.1:0-6432 GCA_039201085.1 Myxococcota bacterium
AGGCGCAGCGTCGCGACGCCGAAGTGGCGAACGTCGAGGAAGCCGCCGAAAGCGCCGCCGACGAGACGGAGCAGGAGGAAGGTTCGGAACGTACGGGTGTTCGCGCCGCTGCGAATCGGCACCTCGGTCGCTTTCCCGATGACGCTACGATCGTTCGTGGCGGGGAGTTTGAAGGGTCGATTCGCAGCGGCGCGAACACCCGTACGTTCCGAACCTTCCTCCTGCTCCGTCTCGTCGGCGGCGCTTTCGGCGGCTTCCTCGACGTTCGCCACTTCGGCGTCGCGACGCTGCGCCTCCGTCTGCAGCCGGTCAATGGCTTGCTGCTGGGAGGCAACGGTGGCGGCCAGCTCTTCAATTCGCGCCCGCATCGATGCGCTCTCGGTGTCCGCCGGCGGCGGCGGCGCCGGTGATTCATCTGGCTCCGTTTCCGCCGGCTCTTCGGGCCTTCGGTCATCCTCCGCTTCATCTTCGTGCGGAGCATCCGGCGTCTGCGCGATCGCCGTCGGTGCAAGGAGGAAGGCGAACGCAAGGATCGCCGCCGAGCCGCATCGTCGATTCGATCCCCCGCGGACCCCTTCGTGCCGAAGGTGTCCGTCCAACGCATCACACGGATTCTCTGGAACGTTACGCATGCGAGTCGGTCGTTCAGCGAGGCTCGATCGGAACGCGCTTGCTGCGCCCCCAAGCGACGAATGCGCACATGGACCCGAGCACCACGGGTGCCAACGTGGACGTCACCTCGCCTTGGATGAGGTGCGCGATCACCGCGAGCACCATCACCAAAGCAAGGAGCGCCGCCGCAAGGGGCGTCAGTCGGGGCAGGATGCGCGAGACGGACGGCAGGATGAGTCCTACCGCGCCGAGGAGCTCTGCAACGCCCGCCACGCGCAGCGCAACGATCGGCATGGTCATGCCCTGTGCAACAAGGTCGGCTTCGGGCGTGAACGTCTTGAACCCCCCCGCCATCGCAAACGCGAAAGCAAGGAGGATCTGCGTAAGCCAGAGCCAAACGTGAATGAGTTTGGAAGAACGTTCTTGCTGGTAGTCGCTTGTGGAGGAATCCATGCCGGCGACGGCCACCATGGCGGGGCCGGAATTTCGGCACAACACGCAATTCTCCGCATGGACTGCGCGTATTTGTGGCAGCTGATCGACGGGCGCCCTTCGCCGTGCAAATCCAACGGAACACCGCGCCTCATTTGGGTGAACGCACAACAGGCGGCGGCTGCTCCCTGTGCTCTTGGGTGCATGATGCAGACCGGGAGAGTGCTGTGCGCAGCACACCACAAACGCAGTGCCGATGGCCCGCAAAGTGCGCTGGACCTCGCCCGCTCGCACCGAGCGTACATGCACCCAATGAGGTGAGCTCATCGAACGAATTGCCCGGGACTGTCGCATGAGCTGCGCTAGCGTTCACGCGTGCACGGCCAAGATGGAGTGAGTTGGAAGCTCGCCCTTGCGATGGCGGCGTCCTTTGTGATTGCCCCGGCAGCCGAGGCTCAAACGCTGCTTCGGCTTCGGTTGGAAAACGACACCTTCATGCGTCTCGACCGCTGGCAAACGAGCCGGCTCGAACTGGACGCCGTGACCCATCTCAAATCGATGGCGGCCGGGACGCATCACCACCTTCGCGTGGCCCTCGGCCAGGTGATGTACACCCCGCGCAACATTCAGTTCGTCGACCCGCCGGAGCGCGACCATGCCTTCGGCGCGTGGCTCTACGGCGATCTGGGTTGGCTGCTCATGCGCATTCGCAAACCGTTTCAGCACCGCGCCCTGCTGATGTTACGGGCTGGCGTGATCGGCCCCGCGGCCGGCGCCGAGCCGGTCCAGGACGCGACGCACCAAGCGCTCGGCGTTCGCCGTCCGCACGGCTGGGACAATCAAATGCCGAACCAGTTCGCCTACGTTCTTCGCGCGGCGTATGCGCCCTCGATTTGCATCGCCATCGACGGCCTGAGGTTGCACCTCACGCTGGGGGGCATGCTCGACTTGGGCAACGCCCACCGCCGGTTTCGAGCCGGCGGCGGCATCGCCCTCAGCTTTCAGCTCGAAGCATCCTTCTTCGACGAGACCCTAAGCGCGGCGCCCGCGGCGGCGGACCGGGGTCTTGCCTTCTGGGTGGCCGCGTACGGCGAAGCCGTCTGGTACGACCGCTTCATCGCCGCGACCGGCGCGGACGTACGCCCCGCGATCGAAGAAGCGTCCTTTGTGCCGCACCTTCGGGGAGGCTGGATGCTGCTGCGCAAGCGCTTTTGGCTTTCCGTGACTTTCACCATTCATCGACGCACGTTCAACGTCGTGCCCCGACGCAGGCTGCATCCGCCGGCCCACAGCTACATGGGGGTCGAGCTCGGCGCTCGTCTCTAAGCGAACACAGCTCGGTGTAGTCAGGCGTGAGGCGTGCGTTCAATGGCGGTCCCCTGTCTCGCGCACACGCTTCACCTCTCACACGCGCGCTTCGCGCCGCCGTTCATTGAACGGTGTGTTCCGTCTATTTGAATCGTGGTCGGCCGTTCAGCGCACGCCGATTCGCCGCTTCGTCAGTGGCGAAGCGGCGCATGGACGCAACTACTGACGCTGAATTACGTAGCTGTTGGTCGCGCCGTTGTAGCCGTACACGCGAACGACGAAGGTCGCGTCGTGGCTAACCTCTTCGTCGTCGTCGATATCGGCGCTGAGGTCGACGCGGGTGCCTTCGAGGCTGAGGGCTTCGACATCCAGGTCGCCGCGCTCGTCGTTGAAGGTGACGACGACCGTTCCGCCGCCTTCAATGAGGTAGAAGTCCTCGTCGCCCGTGCAGATCTGCGCGTCTTCGATCACGTCGAGCGGAATGGCCGTGTCGACGGAGTCGTCGCTGCCCAAGGCGTCACAGGTGTCCGCCGGGTCCGGTTCGGGCTCGGGCTCGGGCTCGGGCATCGGCTCCACGTCGCCCGACAGCGCACAGAAGTCGGTGATCGTTCGACGGTTGGCCACGGTGTCCTGCTCAACGTCGCGCTGATTGCAGGACTCGTCCTCGCTCCAGGGCTGCCACACGTCCGGCTGGCCGATCTCGTCGGCATGCGTGAGCCAGCGGTTGTAGCCCTGGAGTTCGGCGCGAAAGACCGTGGGAGCCATGCACATGGCATTCGCTTCGGCCTCCGCTTGCTCGGCCTCCGCGTAGTCCAAGATGACGTCGGCCATCGCCGCCGTGCTCCGGTTCCAGCAGCACGTTCGCGACGACTCATAGTCGAGCTCGGAAAAGACGTAGTCCTCCAGCAGCCGGTACTGCTCGTCCGTTTCGGCGCGCGTCGCGCCGGCGATCGCCGCGTTCAGCTCGTACACCGTTTCAAACGCGTCTTCGCGGCGCGTTCGGGCCGCGCAGCTGGCGGGATAGCTGCGAAGGTGCAGGCGCGCCGCGTTGACCTGGTCGAGGGCCACGGCGAGCTGTTCTTCCAGCGTCACCTCCGCTAGCACCTCCTCAAAGCGATCCGGTCGCTCGGAAATACGCGCTTCGTCCGTCGGGGCGATGTAGTTCGACTGGTCCGCTTCGCGAACGACGTTGCGCCAGCGACCGTCGCGAAGGACCGCCGTGCGCCAGCGCCGAATGCCGCCCCCCAGCTCCCAGTATGCATCCCCGCTGTAGCCCGAGCCCGTGCCGCCGCCCGAGTCGTTCGTGAACGAACCGCGAGCACGCTGTGGCTCCTCCCAGAGCGGCTGGCGACGCGGCATCGAGCCGCTGGCCACCCACAGCTCGAGGCGGTTCGGGGCGGGCACGTTGTGGCGCACGACGGGAATCACGTGACCGATGCCGCGGCGCTGCCAGCGGTGCAGCAGCACATCACCGGCCCGCGTCGCTTCGGGCGCGATGTGAAACATGTTGGCTTCGTCGACGAGGTTCACACTGCCGAAGTAGAGGAGGAGCAAACGCGCGAAGTAGCCCACGCGCTTGTTGAGAAAGAGCTCATCGAAGTAGGCACCGGCCCCGGCGTCCTCGCCGATGAAGGGCACGCCATCGTCGTCGTCGAGACGGTAGCTGCGGAGGCGCGAATCCTGCGGCCACTCGTCGCCCGGCGACCACTCGCCCGTGTAGTCGCGGTAGCGGGTGCGAAAGGCGGGGAAGCGACCGATCACTTGGCCGCTTCGGTTGATCACGCCGAAGTGACCGGCATAGAGGCTCTGACGGCCGTTCGCGTCCCAGCCCTGCATGAAGAAGGGAAGGCCGTGCCAGCTGGCGAAGGTGACGCGAAGAAGGAGCGCGACCTCGGCGCACTCCAGCGTGGGGGCGGGAAGCACGCGTTCGCCAAAGGGCGTGCGAATCTCGAAGGTCTGGGAGCGCGCGGGTACCTGACGGGCGATGGGCTCCATGGCGCCGACCCACGCATCGAACTTCTGCTCCCAATCGAGGCCGGCGTTCGCGTCCCAAGCAATGCCCGCTTCGTTCTCCACGTCGTCCCAGCTTCGGGTGACAGCCCAGACTTCAGTGGCCGCTCCAGCTGCCACCTGGGGGCCGCGCTGGCCATTGATGTCGGCCTTGCCGTCGACGGCCCGCTCGCCCTCTGGAACGGACTCACGCAGCGGGCCCGCAAGGCCCGTTTCCTCGAGAACTGCAGGGTCGAGGACCGGATCCCGGTCCTCCGGCGCGACGGGTGATTCGCCGCACGCGGAAAGCAAAAGCGCGCCGCCAAGGGCGCCGTGAAACAAGGTCTTGCAGGACATGCTGGCATCCTATGCCAGATTTATGCCGAGATCCAAGCGCACGACCGGAAGTTTCCGATGTTGTTGAAGTACACCCCAAGCGACCTGTGCTTTTGACGGCGAGTCGCGATTTCCGCCTCGCCGCTAACCGATCCCTCCCCCAGACTCGCCGGCGTGAAAGCCCTTCTCATCGTCCTGCTCGCCGCCACCTGCGGCGGCGAGTTTCGAACCCCCGAAACGCCTGAAGCGGTGGTGCGCGCGCGAAGCACGCCCGTTCAGCTCCTACGCGGCGACGGCGAGCCGGTCGGCGAGCACGAGATGATGGCGGACCTCGCCACCGTGCGGATCGTCTACCTCGGCGAACGGCACTCGCGGGCGACAGACCATGCAATGCAGAACCGGATCCTCTCGGAGCTGTACGAGCGCGATTCGACCCTCGCCGTGGGCTTCGAAATGTTTCAGCGGCCCTTTCAGCCCGTGCTCAACGAGTGGAGTGCAGGGGTCATCGACGAAACCAACCTTCGACGCGAAAGCGAATGGGACGCGCGCTGGGGCTTCGACTTTGGCCTCTACCGGCCGATGCTCGAGTTCGTTCGGGCCCGGCACATTCCCGCTTGGGCGCTCAACGCCGAACAAAGCACAACGCGCGCCGTCGGGCGCGGCGGACTCGAAGCCCTCGACGCTGAAACGCGCGCCGCCCTTCCCGAACTGCGCCTCGACAACGAAGCACACCGCACGATGATCGAACGCGCCATCACCGGCGGCGGCGAAGGCGACAACCCGCACGGCACGATCGACGAAGTCACGCTCGATCGCATCTACACGGCGCAGGTGATCTGGGACGAGACGATGGCGGCCACGATCGACGAAGCCCTCGCCGAAGGCCCCTCGCGGGTCGTCGTGCTCGCCGGCATCATGCATGTGCAGTCCGGCCTTGGCATTCCCGCCCGCACGCAGGAGCGAAGCCGCCGTATCGTGCTCCCCATCGACCAATCGGACGTCGAGGCCGCCACCGAAGCAAACCCACCGCTCGCGGATTACCTCTGGGTCGTCGATCCGGAAGACGAGATCCACTAGGTCTGCTTCGGTCGCTGGGCACTCGTAGCCACATCGATGGCGTCTGAGGTCGCAGAACAAGGGTTCGAAGCAGACCGGGTGGGTCCTACGGACCCGGAAGTTTTGGAGTTGTGAGATGGGTCCTGCGGACCCGGACGTTTTGAGTTGAACGGTTGGCGGTTAGCGGTGTGCGGGAGGGCTGACGCCGCCTATTCCGACAAGGAGGCCTGGGTGCGGTTCCCGGCTCATATCCATGCGCCGACGGCCTCAACCCTACAAGCCAGGCGTCGCCCTATCGGCTTCCGTTCGGGCGGAGCCCGAAGCGCAACGGGACTGCGGGCGACGGATGGCTAGCTCCAGCGTTTGAGCGCCCGGCGAAGACCGCCCGGGCTCGTGAAGCCGAGGGCTTCGGCGACGCGGCTGAGGCTCGCGCCGGCGCTTAGCAGCTGCTCCGCCCGGCGGCGACGGGCGCCGTCGACCAGCTTTCGGTAACTTGTCCCCTCTTCCGCAAGCCGGCGCTGCGCCGTCCGCACCGTGAGGCCCAAGGCCCGGGCTACTTCGCTTAGGCTCGCGGCGTAGCCGAGGCGCTGCTCGAGCATCTCTTCCACGACCGCGATGAAGGGGCGCTCGTCGAGGCTCGAAAGCTGCTCTTCGGCCTTGGCAACCAGAAAGGCCCGGACGACGGGGTCGCCGAAGTTC
>JBCCRV010000448.1:0-6407 GCA_039201085.1 Myxococcota bacterium
CTGCCACGGGGGATACGGCGGCGCGAAAGGCAGCCGTTTCCCCCGGCTGCTGGTCGAAGGCCGGCGGGAGGAGCTCATCGTCGAAGTAGCCGCCGTCCACCCATAGCCGCGCAACCGCGCGAACGCCGCGTGCAGCGAGGGCATCCGCCAGTTCCGCCAGGTCGCCCATCGAAAGGCTGGGGTCGCCTCGCCCGCGGAGGACGAGATCCTCGACCCGTCCGTTTTCAATCCGTCCGTAAACGGCGGTGCGCATCTGAAAGCCTGGCCCGAGGTCCGTCAGCGCCGCCGCCGCCGTCACCAATTTCATGTTGCTCGCGGGGTTGAGGGCGAGGTCGCCACGCTGGGCGAAGACCTCGCGGCCCGTGCCAAGGTGAAGGACGGAGATGCCGATCGCGTCGCCGAGGTCCGCCTCGACGACGTGGGCCCGAAGCGTATCGCGCAGGGACTGGGCCGAAACGGCCTGCGGCCCGTACGCGACCAGGAAGCTCAGGAGTAGCAGGCGACGCATGGAGTGGCGTATAGCACGGGCCCTTTGTCGTCCTAGGCGCGTTGAGGCGTATCGGTCGGAGTGCTAACTTTTGGCATGAGAACACGCTGGCAATACTGGACGCTGGCGGGTTCGCTCCTCGTTGCTGCGTGTGGTGCACGCACCGCACTGCCGGAGCCCGAAGGCGCGACGGAAGACGCCGGTCGAAGCGACGCGGACGACGCGGACGGAGCCGACGGGCAGTGCCGGCCAAGCACCGAGGAGGTGTCGCTCGCGGGTCTAGACGTGGCGCTCCTCGTCGACCGATCGGCGTCGCTCACGGCGCTTGCGACGGGCACGAGCGAGCGCCTCGCGGACCTCGTCTACGACGGTCTCCGTTCGTTCATCTCGTCCGGCGCGCTACGCAACAGCACCGTTGAGCTCACGCTATTTCCGTTGACGCCACCGTTCGTGAGGGAGGACTTTTGCCCGGTGTGCATTGACCAGGGGCTAGATTGCGTGGACGTCGGCTTATGCGTTCCGGAAGAATGCTTCGAGGGTACGGCGTGCCCACCGGAGAGCCTTCCCCGGCCGTGTAGTTTCTGCGGCCGAGGCGACAGTTGCCCACGACGACAGAGGTGCACGACCAATTATGGATTCTGTGACGACGGTTCGGAGACGGTTTGCCGTGGCTTGCGGGGCGTCGAAAATGAAGCGTGCGCTGGGGGCGGGCTCTGCCGTGCGCCCGAGCGTTCGCCATGCTTTGCCCGCGTTTCCTGCGACCAGCACGGCCTCGAACCCGCCGTCCCCTCCGGTCCCTTCGGGCGCGTGCAGGGCTCGCTCATCGAAGCGCTCACGGACGTCGAGTTTGGCGGCGGAACGCCGATCGGTGCGGCCGTGGAGAATGTGCGCCTACGGCTCGAGGCACGTGGGGCCAGCGCCCAAGCGATCGTGCTCGTGACGGACGGCGAACCGGAGGAATGCGGCGGCCGGGCCAGTGCGTTTCAGCAGGTGAGCGCCGCCAGTCGAGCCGGGATTCCGACGTACATCATCGGTATCGATGGCGAAGGGACGGTGGCAAACTCCCTGGATGAGCTGGCCATTTCCGGCGGCACCGGGGAGGCGTTTCGCGTGCAAGCCGGAGCCGACGTGGGCGAACAACTCGGCGAAGCACTGGCGTTGGTTCAGCGTGCCAGCGTTTGCACGGCCCGCATTCGCGAACTGGAAGCTCGGGCCGTAGAGGTTGAGCTCGTGGAAAACGGCCGAGTGCGCTCACTCGATGAAGGCTGCCCGGGCGGCTACCGCGTTATCGATCGTTCCCGGGACGGCAACCCGCGTCGAATCGAGCTGTGTCCAGCGACCTGCAGCGACGTGCTCGAAAACGGAACAGCAGCGCTTCGCGTTCGTACCGTATGCCCGTAGCGGGTACCAGCAGGGTGGGGGCGTTGGTTGTCGCCGTATTGCTCAGCCTCGCTTCGTGTGGCGCGCCCGCGGACTACGACTCGGGCTACACCGTGGTGATTCCCCGGCCGCCGGAGTCGCTCGATCCGCGTTTTACGACGGACCCCTACGGCATCAAGGTTACGCGGCTGATTCATCGCTCACTCTTCACGGTGGACCCGTTCCGACTCGAAGTGGTGGGCGATCTCGCCGAGTCCCATCGGTTTGAGTCGCCGACCCGTCTGCGGATTCAGCTCGTTCGTGACGCGCGCTTTTCGGACGGCAGCGCTCTTGACGCCACCGACGTGAAGGCCACCCTTGAGGGGCTCGTAAGCGATGCCGTCGGCTCCGTGTACGCGGGCACGTTCCGGCGCATCGCCGAGGTCGAGGTGCTCGGTCCGTACGAACTCGCGATCGTACTCGCAGCGCCGCACGCGACGATTCTCACGGATCTCGAGGTGCCGATTCTACGGGCCGAAGATGCCCATCGTGCGCGCTTGCTGGCGCCGGAGTCGTTTGCCGGTGCGGGCCCGTTTCGCCTTCGCCAATGGGACGGACCGTCCTTGCGATTGGACCGGGTTCACGGAGATGGGCCAGCCAGCGTTCGTCTGCTCGTACTTCGCGATGAGAACGGACGCGCGTTGCGAATGCTCTCGGGCAAGGCCGATGCGGCCCTCAACGCGATCCCCCAGGTGTTGCTGCCGATGTTCGAAGAGGACGCCCGTTTTACCGTCGCTTCGGCGGCCGGCATCGGTACGAGCTACCTCGGGTTTCGGCTCGATGAGGGCTTGTTCTCGGATCCGCGGATGCGGCGCGCGGTGGCTCACGCGGTCGATGTGAATGCGATCGTGAATGGAACGCTTGGTGGTCGTGCGCAGCCGGCGTCGTCGTGGGTGCCGAACGGCCATTGGGCCGATCTTGCGCTTCCGCGGCCACGCTTCGATCCCACGCACGCTCGCGCGTTGATCCGCGACGCGGGGGCAGCGGGCCGCCGCGTCGTGCTGCGAACGTCCAGCGATCGTCAGCGCGTCTCGATTTGCGAGGCCATTGCGTCGATGCTGCGGGCTGTCGGGCTGGACGTAGAGGTCAGACCGAGCGAGTCCGCAAGTCTCATCGCCGATCTCAACGCAGGGCGTTTCGAGCTTACCTACCTTCAAGTGCCGGAGGTCTTCGAGCCGCACGTGCTCCATTGGTTCTTTGCCAGCGAGCGCGTGCCGGACGGTGTCCCGGGGGCAAACCGTTGGCGCCTGCGCGACAGCCAGCTCGACGCCGCGCTGGAGCGGGGACGTGCTTCGCAGCGGCATGACGAACGCGTTCGCGCCTACGCGACCGTTCAACGACGGCTCGCCGAAGCGCTTCCCGTTTTGCCGCTTTGGCAAGAGGCGAACGTAGCCGTCTTTCGGCGCGGCGCGGAGTCCCGTGTGCCGCGGGACGGTCGCCTTCGCGGGCTCTTGCAGCGGCCGTAGCATAGAGAGCCCCGTTCGAAAGCGTCAGCGTGTTGATGGAAAGACGTCATAGTAGCCGCTGGCGCGCAGATGGGCTTCGCCGGCGGGAACGATGAAGCGAAGGTCGAGAACGTCGCCTTGGCGCATCGAGTGCATGTTCCCGTCGGCGTCGCAATGGGCGCCTTCGCATCCTTCGGGAGCAAAGGCATGGCCGTCGATCACCACTTCGACGTGGTCGAGCCGCGTGATCTCATGCTCCTCTTCACGGAGCTGTACCCGCAGCGTTCCCGCTGGAATACGGCCCAGCTGCAGACTCTGTTCGCCGTGGCTGCTTTCGCCGACCAGGTGACGCAGGATCGCGCCGTTCGCCTCAAAGACACCGTTGCGCATGACGTACACGTGGGGGCATGCGGCGAAGGAGAGCCGGTCGTGCATCAGGCCCGTTCGAACACTCGAATCGTGCACGAGGCGGTCGCCGCGCAGCCGGTAAACGTCGTCCACAATGGGGCTGACCTGCAGATCATGCACCGAGTGTGCGCGCACATCGCGAATCCTCCGTCCACGCGCGTCGTAGATCGTTCCGCTCACCCGTCGCTCACGAACCGTTCCGTCGCAGCGAAAGAGCGGCCCAAGCCGCTCCGGCGTCATCCAACCCGCGCCGTGGCGTTCCCACGCGAGGACGCGAATGAGTCGGTCGCGTTTCAGTATGTAGGCCTGAGCCCGCGAAAAGTAATCCTCTTCGTACTGGTCTTCCAGCACGGCGGATATCCAAAGCAGGTTGTGTCGCCCGTTGAAACACTCGGTGCTCACACGTAGGGCGTTGCCTTCGCGCACGAGCGATAGGTTGATCGGTGCGGTGTTATTGCCCACTTCGAGACGACCGTCGCTCCAGATGCGCACGCGGCTCGGCTCGCCGCCGGGCGTTAGGGAGGCGTTGGTATCAAGGCGCACCGTGGGTGGCGTCGGTGCGTTGGGAGCGTCGGCGGCCGGCGCGAGCGAACCGGGGCGAGGTGGACGAGGACGCCGAATCGGCGTCTCGCGCTGTGCACAGTCCACATAGGACCCGTCGGCTGGCACGGCGCGTTCGCCACCATAGACAGCGTGGCGCGGTGCATACCGCACATTGGGCGTGCGCTGACACGCTTCGTTTCGGCTTTCGAAGTGGGTCCAGGAAACGTGGCCCTCTCGATCGACGCTGAGGCCTTCGATGCGAGCGTCGAGCGCGTTTGCCTGCGACGCAAGGGATGTGGGTATCCGGGCGATGACCACAGGCTCGCCATTCACTATCGCCAGGACCAAGGTGCGCATTTGACGTACGCGGGTGGCCAGCGCGAAGGCGCAGGCGCCGCCAATGGGCTCAAGGGCCTGCGCTCGGCGAAGGCGTGCGTCGAGCTCGGCAAGGGGAAAGGATCGCTCGGCGATCTGCAGCGTTCCATGATGAAGACGAACGTCGGGGCAATCGGCGAGTGGCTCGCCCTGCGCCAGCGCCGGCGCTGTGGACAACGAAATCATCAGCGTGAAGAGCGCACCTAAGAGTGAAAACCCTGCGCTATGGAAACGACTCATGATTTCACAGACGCGCGCCTGAGCATCGTATATTCCGCCGTTCCGTAGGCAGCTGAGGAGCGCGATCTTTCAAAACGCAGCGTTCGCGCTGGACCGGCTCCTCCGCGCGCACTACCAGTGGCCCATGCCCGTGGCGCCCCAATGATTCTTCGCGACCCCGTACATGGCCTGGTGGACTTTGAGGGCCTCTCCGAGCGCGTGGTGGAGGCGCTGCTTCAGACCCGCGAAGTTCAACGCCTGCGTCGCGTACGCCAGCTGGGCCTGACGTCGCTGGTGTTTCCCGGCGCGGAGCACTCGCGCTTTTCGCATGCCCTCGGCGCAGCGCACGTGATGGACCGGCTCCTGGTCCGCCTTCGGCAGTTGGAAGCAGAGCTTCCCGCGGACATGCGCATCGACGACGCCGCGCACATGGATGCCATCGCCGCTGCGCTCCTTCACGACCTTGGGCATGGACCCTTCTCGCACCTCTTCGAAGACGTGCTTCCCGGCGCGCGCCACCATGAAGAGTGGTCCGTCGAAGCGATTGCCGGCGACGGTACGGACGTGCGCGCGGCCCTCGAAGGGCTGAGCGCCGGCATGGCCGAAAGGGTCGCTGCGCTCCTTAGCGGTAAGCACCGCCTCCCGTACCTCGCGCGCTCCGTGAGCGGCACGTGGGACGTCGACCGCGCGGACTATCTGCTGCGCGACAGCCACATGACGGGCGTGCGCTACGGGCTGTACGATCTCGATTGGCTGCTGCGCGCGTTCACCGTCGCGCCCCTCGAAGGCATCGAGGGTGCCGAACGCTGGGTCATCGCGATTGAGGGCCGAAAGGGGCTGCCGCCGATCGAAGGCTTCTTTCTCGCGCGCCACTACATGTTTGCGCAGGTCTACCACCACAAAGCGACGCGCGCGGCGGAGGCGCTGATCCGCGCCATCTTCGCGCGGGTCGTTTCCGGCGTGCGGGCCGGCGACGCGCCCGCGACTGTTCCTGCGGCCATCGTGTGCGCCGCCCTCGGGGAGCCCGTGCGCCTCGGCGATTACCTCGCCCTCGACGACGCACGCATCTTGAGCGCGATCGCCGATTGGCGCACCAGCGACGACCGTTTGCTCGCCGGCTTCTGCGACGATCTGATGGCGCGCCGCTTGCCAAAGACCTTGCCCTTGCCCGAGCACGACGAAGCGCTCTGGACGGACGTGAGCGAGCGGGCGGCGGCTATCGCTGCGGACGCCGGCTTCGATCCCTCGCTGCACGTGCGCCTCGACGTCGCCCGCGACGTGCCATTTTCCGAGGGCGAAGGGCCAAGCGGCGTTTGGGTGCAGATTCGCCACCGTTCGCTCCAGCGTCTCAGCAGTGTCTCCTTCCTCCTGGGCCAGCTCTGCGGTAAGCGCGTGCAGCGGCCCCGGCTGATCTTCCCGGCGTCCCTGCGCGGCCCGATTCGCCGCGGCGTTCAGGACCTCATCGATTCCGCCATCTCTGACGAAGGTCCTTAGGGCGTGTCTTCAAACTC
>JBCCRV010000449.1:0-6403 GCA_039201085.1 Myxococcota bacterium
GCCGGAGGTCGCGCCGCAGGTGTTGGTGCTTTCCGGTTCGACGAGCGACCCTGGGCGGCTCGAAGTCCTCGTCCACCCTTGGGTGGTGGACTACATCGTCAAGCCGCTGCTCCTCCGGGACGTCCGGCGCGTCCTGATGACGCCACGTTCCGACCCGGCGCATGGCCGTTTGAGGCGCTGAGCGACTGCGGTGCGTGCGGTGCATCTCGCCCGGAGCGTGCTCGCCTTTGCCAAGCGATTGGCCATCTGGAAGTTCGGAGAACGACGCGCCGGCCCGCCTTCGTGTGACGTGCCGGCGCCCGTCGAGGGGCCGAGCGATTGGGGCTACCGACGCGGGACGACGAGTCGAGAGCCATGGTCTCCCCCAACGTGAACTTCGACTCGACCCTCGTTGAACGAGAGGTCCTTCGCATAGGGCGGGGAGGGGACGGCTTCGTAGGTGGCTACGAGCAGTTCGAGACTGGAGCCACCCTCGAAGAACGTGGCGCTCTCCCAGAGGGCGATCGGCACGGACACCACCTCGCCAGCTTCGAGCGGTTCGAGTTCCGTCCCCCGCAGCGTGGGCGACAGCGGCGTGGAGCGCTCGTCATCGAGCGCGCGCATGGCGGCGCGGCCGTAGCCACGGGTGATGGGGTCGTTCGTTGAACCCACGGAGCCGCGGAACGGCACCTGATTTCCTCCGGCGTCTCGCTTGAAGACGTAGACGCAGAACCCGGCGTCCGACGCCGGGGTGGCGTCACCTTGAAGGGAGAGTTGGAGGTGCAGTGTCATCGGACCGACCAGCTCCCGGTCTTCGGTGAAGCGGTATGAGAATCGTTGCTCGCCTCCTTTGGCGTCGATCGTGAGCGCGCTTGGGCTTGTCGCAGCGCTGTCCGAAAGTGTCCCGTCGGCGCGAAGATACAGTGATTCGCCGAACGTTCCCGACGGGGGCCACTCCGTTTCGTCGCGCACCGCCGTGATCTCATCACGACTGGCTCGAACCTCCAGGCGAACGGAGGGGACCTCCAGAAAGCCGTTTTCACGTTCGCCTTTGACGAAACAGTCCATGAACCGTCGAGTGAAATCCTGGACCGCGGGGTCGTAGTACACGTCCCATTTGCCGCCGCGGTGCGTGTAGACCCATTTGTGCTCCGAGCTCGCTTCGCGAAACGCTCGGAACGACCCGACGGTGTGCAGGTTGTGGTCAGAAAAGGATGCACAGACCAGCATGGGCACAGTGATCTTTGAGAGATCCGGCGTCTTGGCGTGCCACCATTCGTCCAGCACTGGATGGGTGGCCGCATAGCGAGGCGGCCTGACCCCTTCGCTCGCGACAAAGGCATCCTCGTCCTCCGTTAGGGCGGTCTTTACTTCCGTCGTCCACCAGAAGGAGGGGAAGCCGGATTCCGGAACGCCTCCCGGGCAGAACACGTCCCGGTAAGGGTCCGTGAGCCCTTCCCACGGCGAAATCGCCTTCAACGAAGGCGGGGGTTTTCCACCGTTTCCGTGCCCTGCGGCGACGCCGTATTGGGAAATCGCCAGAAAGCTCACCCCGTTTAGACCCACGCTTCCCGTGCACCAAGGCTGCGCTGCAACCCATTCGATGGCGTCGTGAAACCCACGGGCCTGCGAGGGCTGAAAGACCGCCGGTGGGCCCCCACTTCCGCCGTACCCGGGCAGGTTCAGGTTCACCACGGCGTAGCCGGCTTGAACCCAATAGTCCGGGTCCGGTGACTCCCAGCTCGTGAGCGTCGAGAAGCGCGGCTTCCCCTCCTGCGGGATGATTCGGTACTGCTGCGGCGGTCCGTTCAGCGGCGTGTTGCCCTGGTGCGGCGTGAGCCTGTTGTCGTAAGGGTGGGCGCACATGATCACCGGAACGGCTTCACCGCGCTGCGTGGCCTTCCGTGACCGGAAGACATTGGCCGTCATCACGTACCCTTCGGACGCGGGGATCTCGACGCCGTACGTGCACGTCACGTCCGGATCCGGCTCGAAGAGCTCGCACTGTGGTTGAAAGACCTGACCACTGGCCAAGGCGCGTTTGATGATGGGTCCGACCGAATGCAGGGTCTGAATTGTGTCCCGGAGCGTAGTTCCCATTTGGCCTCCTAGCAGGGGGACGCTGCCACAGAGGGGCGCGGTGCGATCACCACGAAGCGCGCCAAAGACCGGACAATTCGCGCCGAGACGAAGTTCGCCCGCCAGCGAGTACAACGGCGCCATTGCGTGCTCTGCTTGCACCCTTAGCCTTGAGCTCATCGCAGTCTCTGCGGCGGCCACTCCCCCACTCATGCGACCTTTAGCCATCGCTCACCTTGAACATGCTTGGCAATCATTTCGGCTCGCCGACGCCACGTGGACCAGCCCGAACACTGGACCGTGGGGATCGTTTCGATGGGCGCTAGTGCGATGAATGCACCCTCGGGCGGTGTCCGGGCACCCATCGTCGGTGAAATTGGGCGCCATGCCGTTGGTCAAGGCGTAGCGCCAGGCGCGTTGCTCCATGCGGTGGGTCCCGTCGCCGGTCCCGGTGCGTTTGTCCCGTACGATCGTGTGCTGCGCCTTTGGGCGCTGATGGCGGAGCGTCGAAGCGACTGCCCGCACGGGTTGCTCCTCAGCGCCGTGTCGACGACCACACTCGAGCTGGTCTCGCGGTTTACGCGCGATGCGACGTCCGTTCGCAGTGCGGTGCTGATCCTCGCGGAGATGTACGCAGACTTTAGTTCGGACGGCCGGCTCTTGGTGCACCGCGCTGATGGCGACACCCGCTTGGCGCTCGAGTACTCCGCACACGATAATGTGTTCACCCATCCCGTGGAGTTTTCGTTGGGTCTCGTTGCACGGCTCGCCGGCGGGCCGGACGCCGTTGTGCGCGCGTCGCTGAGGCACGCCCCCTTCGGTGCGCGTTCGGCCTACGCGGCCCACTTGGGCGAGCACATCGCCTTTGAGGCAACGGCAAACGCGATCGTGCTTCGGGACGACGCGCTCGACCGGGCTTGGGGCGACCACGGTGCACTGGCGGCGCTTCTTCGCCGCACCGAAGGAAAGGCCCCATCGCTTGAGTTCGACGCGGCGTCGGTAGTTGAAGCAGCCGTCGTTCGCGCAGCACGACGCGGCGACTTCAGCGTCCTCGCCGTTGCCCGACAGCTTGGCCTTTCACGGCGGAGTCTGCAGCGCCGGGCCAACCACGTTGGGGTGGAGGTTGGTGCACTCATTCAGAAGGCCCGGCAGGCGCAGGCGAAAGCCCTATTGGCGGACGGGGGGTTGAGTCTGCGCGAGGTAGCCGAGCGCCTGGACTACGCCGACGAGCGCTCGTTCAGTCGGGCCTTTGAGCGGTGGACCGGTTTGACCCCCGCCCGGTGGCGGCGCCGCCGACGGCGTTAGCCCGGAAACGTCACCAGCCGGCGCGATGATCGTGCAAGTCCTGGACTCGCGCTTTCGCGAAGAGCGACGAATACACACCGTATTTTAGCGATGAGCGGAGCCGTGATGTCCAG
This sequence comes from Myxococcota bacterium, assembly GCA_039201085.1. Lineage (GTDB taxonomy): Bacteria > Myxococcota_A > Polyangia > Polyangiales > Houyiibacteriaceae > JBCCRV01. The sequence continues at coordinate 3,477 of JBCCRV010000449.1, forward strand.
GAAATGTGCGAGTGCGCGTCGGATGGTGACTTTTCCGGGTTAGAACTCGAATAGAAGTTCGCGGGTGGTAAGCAGGCGCTCGTGTTGAATGGTCGGCCCCTCGATCGGCGCCCCGTCGCCCAGGATTCGAGTCACCACAACGTTCGAGACGCTGCTCTCCGGCGCTTCGATGCGAAGGGGACCGCTTGCCAAGTCGATGTTCGCGGCCGTTACGATGGGGCTGCCGAGCACGTATTCGTCCGAGCCGGCGATCGGAAAGAAGCCGAGCATGTCGAAGACGAGCCACGCGCTCATCGTGCCGCTGTCGTCGTTTCCAGGAAGTCCGCGTGGGCCCTCGCCGTAGTTGTTCTCGGCGACCCAGCGCGACCAGCGCGCCGTTTCGTCCGGGCGGCCCCACAGCGCGAACAAGAAGGATGCGTGAATGTCCGGTTCGTTGCCGTGCCAGTACCACCGCGGCGGCAGGGGGGTGCGCACTTCGCGTGTCGACTCCTCAAAGAAGAAGCGCAGCCGTTCGAGCGCCGCTTCACGCCCGCCCAGAACTTCGGCGAGGCCGTCCGGGTCTTGCGGCACGAGCCAGAGGTACTGCCACGCGTTGCCTTCGGCGTAGTACTCCTGCCAGCGCCCTTCGCTGAACTCCGGATCGAAGCTTCCTCCCTCGTTTCGCCCGACGAAGAAGCCGCGCTCCGAATCGTACGTGTTGCGCCAGCGCTCCGCCCGCGTCGCGAAGGTCTCGGCATCGGCGTCTTCGCCGAGCTCGCCCGCGATGTTCGCGAGGGCGCTGTCGGCGTAGGCGAACTCGAGGGTCTTGGCGGTGCTCCAGCTCGTCGCGTCCATCGGTACGAAGCCCAAGCGTTCGTACTCCTCGGCGTGACCACGTCCGCCGAAGAGTTCGGACGCGGGGCCTTGCGACGCCCGTTCCATGGCGTCGTAGGCGGCGCGCAGGTCGAAATCGTCGATGCCCTTCGCGATCGACTCCGCCATCACGATCGCGGCGGGATCGCCGATCATGCCGCCCGTGTAGCCGGGGCCGAGGGGCCAGCGCGGCATCGCACCGCCATCGATGGCCATCTGCGTCAGCGAGCGAAGCATGTCCTGCTGAACGTCCGGCAGAAGCAGGGCGATGAGCGGGTGGAGCGTTCGGTACGTGTCCCAAAGGCTGAAGTCGCTGTAGTACGCAAAGTTGGCGGTTCGCACTTCGTCATCGACGGACCGGTAGCGGCCGTCGACGTCGGACGTAAGCGTTGGCATCAGGAGCGAGTGATAGAGCGCCGTGTAGAAGCGAACGAAGTCGGACTCGCGCCGCGCAGCGATTTGCACGCGCCCGAGAATCGACTCCCATTCGCTTGTGGCCGCGGCGCGCGCCGCGTCGAAATCAAAGTCGAGTGACTCCGCCTCGAGGTTTGCCCGCGCTCCGTCCGTGCTGACGAAAGAAATGGCGAGCTCCATGACGATCGAACTGCCTTCGGCTGGGTCGAACTCGACCCATCCGCCCACGCCCGCGCCTTCCCGGGTCGTTTCACCGGGCTGGAGTCCTTCCGGACTCCACACTCCGCCAACGCTCCAGCTCCGGCTGAAGCGCGCCACGAAGAACACCTCGGCTCCGCCGAAGCGCGAGGAGTAGCCACCGGCGATGCGCGCCCGGCCGCGCACTTCGCCTCCTTCCGCGTCCAACGTGATCGCGCCCTCGCGCGCATCGATCGTGTTGGTCGCAAGCTCATGGGCCATGTCGAAGAGCACGCTCTGCCGTTCGCCCTCCGTGAAGGTGTAGCGATGAACGGCCGTGTGGGCCCGCGCGCTGAGCTCCACGCGAACGTTCGGTTCGGTGAGGGTGACGGCGTAGTAGCCCGTCTCGGCCACTTCGTTCTCGTACTCGCTCCGATGCGCAAAGGGCTCTTCGGACAGCGGGTCGACGGGTGCGCGCGGCATGACACCGATGTGGCCGTAGTCGGCGATCCCCGTGCCGTGCATACGCGTGTGGCTGAAGGCCCGAATGTAGCGGTCGCCGTTCGCGTAGCCAGAGCAATGAAGGAACGCGGCCGCACCGGCATCGGTCATCGTGTCTGGCCCGGGTCGCACCATGCCGAAGGGCGTTTGCGGGCCGGGAAAGGCGCTGCCGATGTCGTTGAAGCCCACGCCGCCCGTGCCGAGAAAGGGATCGACCCAGTCGCTGAAGGGGGCACTCGCTTCGATGGACGGCGGCGGCGGCTCGACGTCTTGTTCCTGGGCCGCGTCTCGCTGAAGGTCGCCGCTCAGGGACGCGTCGTCTCCCGCGCCGTCGAAGGCCGCATCCAAGCCACCGTCCGGCTCGGCACTCGCGTCATCGCCGCATCCGGTGACGAGAAGGGCACCGATGACGAGAAACCATCGGGTCAGCATCTGTGTTGCGTATGGCACCAAGTGCCAATGTGCCGCACCCGAACGCCCGGCGCAACTCTCCGCGCGGCCCAGACTTGAACCCGCCACGATTCGAGCGAAGGGGCGCGCTCTAACGCGGGCGCCGGAAGCAAACGGCGGCACCAACGGACATCGTTAACTCCCATCCCTCTGCTCCAGCACGGTTGCCAAGGTCCTGCGTGAAGTTCGCCCAGCGACTCGCTGAAGCGATCCCGCCCGGCGCTTCGCAGAATACCTCCCAGCGCTGCGCGCGAGCTGCTGTGCGAGCCGAGGGACAAGGAGTGGAGCGGTAACGCAGCCGAGGACGAAGGAAAGAAGGGCGATGAGGATGTCGGTTCGTTTCATGCGGAAGTTAGGTCCGACCGCTCTTCGCCACGAAGGCCCGTGACGCGACTCCTCCGAAGTTGTTCCAGTGGTGCAGCTGCTCAGCGCTCAGCGCCGGCGAATGGCTCGCCGCACTCGACCTCGGAGAACAGAAGCAAAAAGCCCCTGGAAATCCAGGGGCTCTTGTGGCGGAGCGGACGGGACTCGAA
>JBCCRV010000450.1:0-6402 GCA_039201085.1 Myxococcota bacterium
ATTTCCTTCGTGAGAATGTCCGCGAGCTCGGCCCACTGCTCCGTCGCTTCGTAGAGGCGATCGAGGGCTTCGACGGCCTGCACGTGGCTTGGATCGGCGTCGACGACGATGCGGTAGCGCGCGATGGCCGCTTCCACGTTGCCAAGCTGCACCTCGTAGATCTGCGCCGTGCGCAAGGCGAGCTCGGCAGCGTCCTCGGGACGCTCAGCGCGCTGCTTTTCGATCTCCGTGTCGTAGAGCTGGGTGACGTCCTGCCACCGACCCGTGTACTCGCCGAGGCGTTCCAAGCTCGCGAGCGTGTGGTCGTGGCGGTTGTCGAGGGGCAGCGAACGGGCGTAGGCATCGAAGGCCTGGTTGCCGTTCTCGAGCTGCATCTCGTAGAGGTCCGCAATGCGGTGAAGCAGCTCGACCTGACGAAGCGGGTCTTCGTCGCCGGCGACCTGCACTTCGAGGGCTGCAATCAGCTTGGTCCACTCACCGCTCGCGCTGTACACGGGCTCGAGCACGGATGCCGCGCCCATCGCCTGCGTGTTCTCCGCGATCATCGCCTCAAGGGCTTCGAGCGTCGGCTGATGGCCCGGGTCCGCGTCCAGGATTTCGCGGTAGATGTCCACGGCGCGTTCCGGATCGCCCGTGCGGCGATGCCATAGGTCGGCGATGCGGTGCCGGTAGGAGATCACTTCGCTCGGGTCGCTCGCAAGATCGGCCTCGCGCTCGAGCACCGAAAGCAACTCGGACCAATTCTCCGTCGCCTGGTACAGCGCATCGAGACGCTGGAGCGCCTGCAGCTCGTCGGGATCGATTTCCAGAATGCGCTGGTAGCTATCGATGGCCTTTTCGTTGTCGTTGATCTCGCGCTCGTATACGGCGCCGACCTCGAGGAAAAGACGCTTCTTCTCTTCCGGGTCGTATACGATCTCCGCCTTCTGCTGGTAGACGGCGAGCAGGCGCTCCCACTTCTCCAAACGAAGGTTGAGCTCGATGAGCTTGTCGAGGGACTGGACGTCCTCGGCGTCCACTTCGAGGGCCTTGTGATAGACGTTCACGGCGTCTTCGGGGCGCTCGAGGAGCTCCTCGTAAATCTGCGCCGCGCGGTAGAGGTGGTCCTTCTGGTCCTCGGGAACCACGACCATCTCGGCTTTGCGAAGGTAGATGCTGGCGAGGTCTTCGTAGCGCTCGTTGAGCTGGTAGAGACGCTCGAGGGCCGTGGCCGCCTCAAGGTGCTGATCGTCGAGCTCGAGCACGCGACGGTAGTGATTGATGGCCGCCTCGTGGTCGCCCATCTGCATTTCGCGAATCTGCGCGGCCTTCACATGAAGGCTGGCAGCCAGCGCTGGATCTTCGACCTCCGCAACCTGATCCTCGTAGGTCTTCGCCAGCGCTTCGGCGTCGCCGATCATCGGCGTAAGGCGCTCGAGCTGTTCCTGCGTTTGATCGCTCGAGGGATCTTCCGCCAGCGCCCGACTGTAGGTCTCGAAGGCGTTTGCGTAGTCTTCGAGGTTTACCTCGTAGAGCTCGGCGATGCGGTGAAGGAGATCGACACGGCGCTCCGGCGCGGACGCGTGGCTCGCCTGAATCTCGTGAACGCCGATGAGCTTTCGCACGTCGCCAGAACTGCGGTAGAGCGGCTCTAGGATCTCGGCGATGACCACCTGGTGCGGGTCCGCTTGAAGAAGACGTTCGAGGGACGCGAGGGCCGCCAAGTTGGACGGGTCGCGGTCGAGCACCTCGCGGTAGATCTCCACGGCCGCTTCCGTCGCGTCCATGCGTGTTTCGCGAAGCTGCGCACTACGGAGCATCAGGTCGATCTGCTGGTCAGGCTCCGTGGCGAGCTCGAGCTGACGCTCTACGTTGTCCGCGAGCTCGCTCCACATCTCGCGACGCGCAAAGAGGTCGTCGAGGGCCGTCAGCGCGCGCGTGCTCGTCGGATCGAGCTCAAGCACTTCGCGGTATACGCTGATCGCGCCTTCCGAGTCCTCCAAGAATTGATCCTGGATCGTCGCCATTTGGGCGAGCAGCTCTTCCTTTTCCTGGACGTCAAAGGTTTGCTCCACGCGGCGACGCAGCACGCCGACGAGGTCCGCCCAGCGCTCCGTGCGGCGAAAGAGTTGCTCAAGGGAGAGCAGCACTTCGTGATCGGCCGGGTCCTGGTCGAGCACCTTTCGGTACGCCGCCACAGCACCGTCCACATCGTCGAGCTGCGTATCCTGGATGACGGCGGCGCGAATCCAAAGGGTGCGCGCAAGGTCCGTGTCGTCCGCCTGCGTGGCGAGCTCCTGCACAAGCGCCACGAGCGCCGGGAACTTCTCCTGACTCACGGCGATCATCTCGAGTCGCTCGAGCGTTGCTTCGCTGCGCGGGTCGGCGCGAAGGGCACCGGCGTACGCATCGAAGGCGGCCTCACCGTCGCCCATGCGCTCGCCCTGAACGGTGCCGATCTTCGACATGAGCTCCACGCGCTCCGCTGGATCGTCACTGCCTTCGTGCAGCACGCGAAGGGCGCGAATGAGCTGCTCCCAATTTTGCTGCGTCTCGTAGATGGGCTCGAGAATGCGGGCGGCGTCGACGCCCACGGTCTCGTCGACCAGGAGCTGCTCGAGGGACTCGCGGGCGCCGTCGTGCTCGGGCATGAGCGTGAGCACTTCGCGGTAAAGCTCCACGGCTCGTGGCTTATCGCCGAGGTTCTTCTCGAGCGCGATGCCCAAGCGGAACTTCAGGGACGCGAGCTCTTCGTCCGTGTCTGGACCGAGGTCGATGCGTCGCTGAAGGGTCGCCGCCAAGTCTTCGAAGCGCCCCTCGGACTCGTAGAGCCGGTCGAGGGCCCGGAACGCGTCCGTCTCGTGCTCGCCGTACTCGGCGAGGATTTCGCCGTATGCATCGATCGCGCGGGCCGCGTCCGAAAGCTCGCCTTCGAGAAGGGCTGCGCGCTGGTACGCGATTTGCCGGCGGGCCTCGACGTCTTCTTCGAGCTCCATGCGGCGCTCGTAGACCTCCATCAGCTCGGCGTACTTGCCCGTCTCCTGATAGAGCTCGCCAAGGGCCGCGATGGCGCCGGCATGTTCCGGGCTGCTGTCGTAGACGGCGCGGTACTGCTCGACGGCTTCCTCGACCTTTTCGGTGCGCCGAAGGACGCCGCCGAGGTTCATGCGAAGTTCGATCTCGTCTTCGCCCGCCGCGCCTTCGATGGCGCCGCGGTAGGCCTCCACCACGCGATCCCACGCGCCGGTGCTTTCCGCCAGGCGCTCGACGTCTTCGCGTACGACCTCCTGCGTCGGCATGACGGAAAACGCTTCGAGGTACTTGTCAAAGGCCTCGTTCGGCGACCGCAGTCGCTCCTCGTAGAGCGTGCCGGCCTCGCGAAGGAGCGCGACGCGCGGAGCGTCCTCCATGTCATGCACGAGGCGCACCTCGTACACGCGAACGAGCTTGCGGGCGTCGCCTGCCGACTCGTAGATCGGCGAAAGGGCTTCGGCCGCCTCAAGGTTGGTCTCGTCCGTGTCGAGCACCTTCTCGTAGGCGCGTGCCGCGCGCTCGGGCTTGTCGTTGCGTTCAATCCACAGCTTCGCCGCGCGAAAGAGAAGCGCGATGCGGTCTTCCTGGCTCGTTTCCTTGCCGTCGGCTTCGCGCTCGAGAATGCGGATCAGCTCGTCCCACTTGCCGGACGCACCGTAGAAGTCCTCGAGCTCATCCCACGCCTTCAGCGCCACGTAGCGACGCTTGAGCTGCTCCTGGGCGCGCCGGTCGTCCGGGTTGATCGTCAGGAGCTTCTTGAAGGCGCGAACGGCGCCTTCATCGTCGCCGATCTTGTCGGCGTAAATGCTGCCAAGCTTCGTCAGCATCTTCGGATCGGGGTCCGCGTCCGTCAGCGTTTCAAGAACGACCGCCAACTTCTCCCATTCACGCGCGCGCTCGTACAGCTGGGCGAGCGCCTGCGTCGCTTCTGGGTTTGTTGGATCGACTTCGATGACCTTCTCCCAAAGGCCAATGCACACATCGGGCTTGCGAATGCGCTGGGTCGCAAGCTGGGCCATTTCGACGTAGCGAAAGGGACGGTCCACGTCGTCGAGGAGCATCGCTTCGCGCTCCATGATCGCGATGAGCTTCTCCCAGTCGCGGCGCTTCTCGTACATCTCGCGCAAGCGCGTCATCGCCTCGATGTCTTCGGGCGCGAGCTCGAGCACCTTCTCAAAGCAATTGATCGCTTCGCCCTGGTTGCTCGAGCGCTCAATGTAGAGCGTGCCGGCCTGACGGTAGAGGTCGATCTTCGCCTCCGGGTCTTTGACGAGCTCAGCCTTCGCGACGACGGTGCGAATTACGTCCGACCAGCGTTTTTGCCCCTCAAACTTTGCGAGAGCTTCCTCGAGCTCGGCCAGCTTCGCCTGCTCTTCTTCGTTCAACTCGTAGCTCATCGCGTCCTCGCTTGGATGTCCAACATGCCGCGGCCATCTTCACACAAGCGGGGCGATTTTTGGGACGAAATTTGCCCTTCAAATCGGGCAATTTCGCGGCTCTGCGGGAGCGCCGGAAAGACACGAAGTGTGGGCGCTCGCCCTACCCTGGTTCTAGACCGGCGAGAGTTTCGAATGAGCCTGCCGCGGTCCTCCGGTTCGAGGGCAAGGACCGACGACGGAGGAATGTAGGCACACTTCAAGGAGGAGGGACGCTGACACCGGGCAGCAGGGTGGGCGTGGCGGGCTCATTCGAAACTCAAGTCGGCCTAGACGCGGGGGCGGCGCTCGCGACGGCTGAACCAGGTCAGCCCGGCCAGCAGCCCCAAGGCAACGCAGAGGAGCTGGTAGTAGGTGAGGCCCGCGAACGGTCGAGGATGGCCTCGCACAAACTCTAGGCTGAAGCGCACCACTGCATAGGCGCTGAGGTAGGCCGCAAGGCGGCGCCCAGCGATCCAGTTCCGCATCGTCGCAAGCACCACCCACCCCGAGGCCGCCGCGTGAAAGTACGCCTCGATGAGCGCCACCGGCACCCGTTCGACGGTCAGTGCGCTCCCCACCTGCCAGGGGACGTCGAGCATCACCCCCTCGCAGCACCCCCGGAGGAGGCAGCCGATGCGTCCAAAGGTGAGGCCGAGCGCCACGGGCAGCGCGAAGCGATCGCCCGTCGCCCCTCGGTAGCCCAGTCGCGCTTTGGCAATTTCGACCGCGATCCAGCCACCGAGCAGTCCGCCGAGCACCGTGCGCCCACCGATGGGCCGAAGCCCTGCGGCCGCCGGGGCCGACCACGCAAAGAGGTCGGCGGGAAGCTGCAGCAAGTAGGCCCCCACCACCCCGCCCAAGAAGCCGGCGAAGCGCACGTGCCGTCGAACGTCCGCGGGCACGTTCGACGGCGACGCTACGAAGCGAAGCGAAAGCGCCCCGAGCATCACGCCGAGGGCCACGCTTAGAAGGTATGCCGCCTCACCGCTCACGTCGCTGCGGCGTCAGCCGAGCACCATCATGCCGTAGCAGCCGCCGATGCCGAGGGCGACGACGATGAAGATCACCCCAAAGATCGTGCGAAGCGCCGAGCTGTCTTCCTTCTTCGTCGCCAGCATGAGCACGCCTGTTACGAGCGCGATTAGCCCCAAAACGGCGGGCCCGAACACGAGGAGCATGATGGGCCACTCGTTGCCGATCATCGCGTAACCCTCGTTCATCGCTCGCCCGCAACCATGTCGTCCGCCTCACCCATTCCCCAAAGGCTAGAACATCACACCAAGGAGCGAAATCCCGTAGCAACCACCGATCCCCAGCCCGAGAATCAGCAGAATCACGCCAACCGCCAACCGCCAAGAGCCTTCGTGTTCATCGCGCGTCGCGAGCAGGCGCCAGCCGATAAGGAGAGTCCGACGAAGGCGGGCGCCATAAAGACCAGCGCGACCACGGCTTCGCCGCCGCTCACTCCATTGAGAGGAACCACCATCGCCCCTCGCAGATACCCCGAGAAAGCCAGCCACTTCCACGAAGCTGGATCGTTGGCTGGCGGTGTGCAGCTGGAGGTTCGCAGTTGGCGGTTCGCGGTGTGCGGTTCGCGCTTTAGGAACGTCGGCACGGCACGCACCTTTCAACGTTACACTCGAGCCCAGAGCAGCGTCGCTCAGCGACTGCGTGTCTCACCGATGACCAGTCGCCTAATGTTTCGTCAGGCGCGTCGCTGGCAAGGAGCGGGTGACGAAGCGACCTTGGGGTCGTGAGGAACCCAGCGACGCCGCCAGCGGCGTGCCTGGCGGACCCCTCATGCGCCCTTCAACTTACCGTCGATCCCAGAGCAGCGTCGCGCAGCGACTGCGTGTCTCACCGATGACCAGTCGCCCAATGTTTCGTCAGGCGCGTCGCTGGCAAGGAGCGGGTGACGAAGCGACCTTGGGGTCGTGAGGAACCCAGCGACGCCGCCAGCGGCGTGCCTGGC
>JBCCRV010000451.1:0-6350 GCA_039201085.1 Myxococcota bacterium
CGCTCCTTCCTTGCGAGGCGAGCCCCTGCGCCGCCCTGAACGCACCCGATCGTGCTCCGCCGCTCCCGTCGTCTGTGATCGGTGGTGGAGGATTTGAGGATTTGGAACTTGAGTCGGCGCTTGACGTGGCGCTGCCGCGCGCGCTTCTTCCTTGCCCGCGACGCGCTGGACGAAGCGCTGCCATACGCCGCCCACCTCCGCCCGGACCAGAAGATGTGGGGAGGGTTGACGGTAGACGTCAGTCGGCCTTGACGTGGCGCTGCCGCGCGCGCTCCTTCCTTGCGAGGCGAGCCCCGGCGCCGCCCTGAACGCACCCGATGGTGCTCCGCCGCTCCGTCGTCTGGGAGGGATCGTCGGCTTGGCGCGATGGGAGTGGAGAGTGTCGCATGGTGTAAGGAAACGTGTGTTAGACGGTGGTCAAGTCAGCCGAGCTTCGAGCTGCTTTGTTGACTCGAAATCGTTGCTTGTCCGCCTTCATAGGATCGGCACCCTCGCCCCGAACTTGGTCCCGACTCTTTCTCCAGGAGCTTTCGATGAAGACCACGACCACGCTGCTCTGTGCCCTTTCGCTCGTCGCCTGCGCCGCAGAATCCGATGGCGAGCCCGACCTCAGCGCCGAACCCGGCATTGGTGCCGACGTTGCCGATGCCAAGGAGGATGCCTTCGGCAGCCGGAGTCTTGCCTTCGGTGAAACGCTGACGGGAACGACGGCCGGCGACGGCCTCGTGCTCTTCGACATCGATCTGGCCGAGGGCGATGCGTTTCGCGTCGATGTGACGCGCGAAAGCGGCGACCTGCGTCCCTCCGTGTACCTCTATGAAGACGCGGATACGTTCGTTTCGCCCGAGAGCTTCGACGTGGACGCGCGCTCCGTATCCGTAAACTTCCTCGCAAACAACGCGCTTGAGCATGTGCTGGTGGTTCGTGCTCATCGCGGACGCGGCGCCGGCGACTTCTCCATCACCGCCACCTGCACGGGCGGACCGTGCGCTGGCGATGTGGAGCCCGTCGAGCTGACGCTGGCACGCGCGGACGAGTGCCTTTCGAAGGCGAATACCTGCACCATTCAAGCCGTCTCCGCATTCGAGGGGGAGCTCACCATCGAAGACTTTCAAGGTCTGCACGCCGCCTGCCTTGCCGAGCAGGGTGCCGAGTGCGTGGACGCGTGCGACTTCAACGAGAACCTGACCTTGGCCTGCCTGAGCATGCAAAACGAGCTCGGCAATATTCATCGCGATGGGTTTACGGGATGCTACGCGGAGCTAGAGTACTGCCTGGACGTCTGCAGCGACTTCAACCCGTGGACCTACGGCGAGCCGGAGTTCACCGAGATGGCCACCTGCTGGATCGGCTACCAGGGCGACTCGAGCAGCGCGACGGGCAGCTGCCTGGGCTACATCGGCGGCGTTGAAGCCTGTGGCGGCGGCGAGTACGCCGGTGACACCGTCGACGGATGCTTGGCGCTCTGTGGAGAAACCGAGGGCGCGTGGACGGAGGGGCCGTGGGACGGCTGCGAGGAGATGTGTGACGATATTTAGTCGACGAAGCCGCTGAGAAACGTGCCCGCGCGGCCGAGCTGCGCGGGCATTTGTGGTCTGGCATCGTCCGCAGGACAGCGAAGCGCCGATTGGGCTCGTCCGGAAAGTGTATGGCCTCGGCCGATGCGGTACTTGCGTGCATCTCGCGTCAACCCCGCGTGTTCGTTGTGCGGCCTGCCCTCGGCGTTGGGCGCGCCCGGCCTGATGTGGCATCTCGTTCCGCGGCGGGATTTTTTGCCCTGGGGTGAACCGGTTTGGTCGCCTCGAGGAACGGGGAGGGGCATGCGAATCCCTTTGCTCGTCGTCTTCGCCCTCGGGTGCCAAGGCACCATCGGCACGGGTTCGGACCCACTAGATCGGCCTGCGCCCTTTGGCGAACGGGACGACGTCGACCGGCCGCCCGATGACGAGCCGCCCCCACGGCCCTCGCTGCGTGAGCTCTTCGAGTGCGCCTCGCCAGGAACGCTTCCTCCGCGAATCGTCCGTCTGAACGCTCGGCAGTACGCCGAGACCGTTCGGGTAGCCCTCGGGATCACGCCCGACGAAGGGGTCCCCTTTGACCTCGTCAACGCGGCGGACCGCTTCAGCACGCTGCGAACGTCGTACCGTGTGGGTGAAGGCGACGTCGAAACGGTCGTGTTGGCGGCGAGATCGCTCGCGGAACGGGCCGTCCAACGTTGGATCGACGACGGCGATTCGTGTCTACGGGGTGTGGGTCGGGACGGCTTCGATGCATGCATCCGTGAGGAGCTTCGCGCGCGTGGCGCTGTTCTCTTTCATCGGCCACTCAGCGGCGACGAGTTGGAGCGCTACGCGAGGGTCGGTGATAGCGGCGCGGGCTTCGACGCGTCCGCTTGGGCGAGCACGAGCTTTGAGGCGATGCTCCGCTCGCCCGAGTTTCTCTTTCGCACGGAGCTCGCAGAAGGTGGCCGCCTCGATCCCTTCGAGATTGCATCGGCGCTGAGCTACACGCTCACCGATGGCCCCCCGGACGAAGCCCTTTGGCGCGCCGCCGAAGACGGACTCTCCACGGCCGAGGACGTGCGCACGCAGGTAGAGCGCCTCATGGCAGCGCCGGCCGAGAGCGATGTGCTCCTTCGGTTCGTTCGGGAGTACTTCGGCTACGGCGCTGCGCCGCTTGCGGGCAAGAGCACGCAAGAGTTTCCGAATCACGACGGCGACGCGCTCGTCGCGGACACGGACCGCTTCGTTCGTCATGTGCTCGATGGCCACGGTCGCGCCGGTTTTTTGCGGGAGTTGCTCACGTCCGACGTGGTGTTCACGCAGGCGAGTACGGCGTGGAACTACGGCCTCGAGGTCCCTGGGAGCGAGCCCGTTCAGATGCGCGTTCCGGGCGAACGTGCCGGCATTCTCCTCCAGCCCGCGTGGCTCGTTGCCTGGTCCGAGCCGGACAAGAACCAACCGATTCAGCGGGGCAAGTTCATCCGCGAGTCGTTCCTTTGCCAGGATCTCCCGGCGCTTCCGATCCCGGAGATCGATCCCCTTGGCGACGTTGATGGGCGCACCCTGCGGGAGATTCTCGCGTCCCATCGGGCAAGCCCTGCGTGCGCGGGCTGCCACGACCAGATGGATCCGCTCGGTCTTCCCTTTGAGCAGTTCGATCATGTCGGCCGCTTTCGAACGATGGAGCAGGGCCGTCCGGTGGAGACCCACGGCGCCCTCGACTCGAGCGGCACCGATACGGACGGAGAGGTCAGCGATCCGATCGACCTCACCCAGCGCCTCGCCGAGTCGGGCGTGGTGCGCCAATGCTTCGTCGCGCACGCCTTCGAGTACTGGATCGGCGAAAAGCCATCGGGCAGTGTGGGCTGTGCGCTCGCCGACGCCGACGGAGCGTTCGCCGAGGGCCAGGACCTCGTGGGCTTAGTGGCCGCGTTCTTCGCTTCGGACGCGTTCTTGCTTCGAACGGAGGAAAGCCCATGAGCCAAATGATGCGTCGCCGATTTCTTCAGTCCCTTGGCCTCGGGGCGGGCGCCGCCGTGCTCATGCCCGTTGCGCGCACGCTCATCGACGAAGCCGACGGGCAGGCGAGCGAACGAAAACGTGCGTTGATCTTCGTCAACGGCGTGATGAACGAGCGACTTTGGACACCGGAGGCGAGTCTCGACCAGCTCTTTGCTTCCGATTGGCTCGAGCCGCTAGCGGACCGCCGAAGCGAAATGCGGCTCCTCGATAACCTCCACTGCCGGATCAAGTCGGGCGATTCGAACGACTTCGAGACCAACCACGGCCTTGGCTACGGCTACCTAAGCTGCGTGCGTCCGAACGGCTCACCGAAGGACCTCGCACCCCCGCGCGGCATGACGATCGACCAGTACCTCGCAGAGCGCCTCAGCGTCGACGCGCCGCGCAAGTCCGTGCTGTTTGGCATCAGCCATCACGGGCGTCGCCGCGGATTCGACGAGGAAATGAACCTCTTCGCGCGGGGCCCCGCCGAGCCGCTTCCGCATGCGATTCGAGCCAGCGTGCTCTTCGCCCGGCTCTTTGGCACGGTTGAGGATGCGGACGCCGACCCGGGCCGGGAGCAGCGACTTACGGACTTGCTGCGCGAGGACATTGGGCGGCTGAGCTCACGACTGGCAGGGGCGGAGCGCGAGCGGCTTGAGAGCTACCTGGCGGCCTTCGAGGAGTTCGACGCACGGCGCGGTCGCGATGCGGCGCTCTCGTGTGAGACGCCCGAAGCCCCTACGGAGGGCAACGAGGAGTACCAAATGGCGCGCATGATGGAGATGGCAACGATCGCCCTTCAGTGCGGCATCACGAACGTGGTCGCCGTCAACTGCGGCGCAACGGACAACCACAACAACCACATGCCGCAGTACGAAGGGCACGAACCGTTTGAGGTGCACGGCAGCGATGCCGGCGTGAATGTCGAACGGCAGCACGTGAACCCGATCCGGCAAATCTGGAAGAAGAACGCGGCCTGGATCGCAACGCTGATGGACCGCTTGGAGTCGACGCCCGAGGGTGACGGCAATGCGCTCGACGGAACGTTGGTCACCATCTCGTCCGCACGCGGCATTCGCAACGACACCCATCATGCGCCGATCACCTCCTACGGCCGGTTTCCTGTCGCGGTGTTGGGCCGCACCGGATTGAACCTCGATGGCTCGTCCCATCGATTTGAGGCGGGCGAGTTCGGCATGGTGGACTTCTGGCGAACGTGCTGCGCGGGCCTTTGTCTTTGCGACGACTTTGCACCGGGCGCCCTCGACAGCCGGGGCCTGATCGACATGCTGGGCGCGAGCGCCTGCTAGCCCGGAAAATTCACCAGCCGGCGCGATGATCGTACAAGTCCTGGACTCGCGCCTTCGCGAAGAGCAGCGAATACACGCTGTATTTTAGCGATGAGCGGAGCCGTGATGTTCAGGAAACATGTGCGAGGGCGCGTCGGCTGGTGACTTTTCCGGGCTAGCCGTCCGCCTGCGCCGGCCTCGGGAATGCCCGTGTGGGCGCCGTCGATTGCACGATGGGTGAAACGGTGCCTAAGGTGGGATCATGGCGATGAGCTCTCGCGCGGCGGGCCGTTGGTTCGCGATCGGCGCGTCGATTCCGGCCGCGTTGATCGCAGGCGTCGACGGTCGAATCGTAGCGCTGCTCGTGGTGGTCATCGGGCTGTACGCCGGCGTTCGCTACGCGCGCCATCGCAAGGAACAGGCAATCCTGGACGATGTGCGGCGTCGGCAGGACGCGTATGAAGCGTCCCTCGCGAAGAAGGCTCAAGCCCCCGAGGGACGATGAGGGAACAAGGGCATGTGATCCGGCTTTTGTAGGCCGCTTCATGCCGCGGCCCCACTGCGTACTGAGGAGTGGCAGCGTGCCGGGATCGACGTGCACCCCCCCGTGGGTGACTCGAGCGATCTAGCGATGAAGGTCTTCGGCGAGGCTGCGCGCGATCGCATCGGCCATTTGGCGTGCACGGCCCTGGCGACCGCGAATGCCGTTGCAGAGCACGCTGAAGGCGTAGGTGCGCTCGGGTGAGGGGCCGAGCACGTAGCCGCTCAGCGCAATGACGTCGTTTAGCGTGCCCGTCTTGGCGCGCACGATGCGGGGCGCCGGCAGGTCCCGGAGTCGGCGACGAAGCGTGCCGTCGGCGCCGCCAATGGCGAGATGGCCCACGTACTCGGCGCGCAGCGCGGGGCTGGCGTACATGTGCTTGAGGAGCGACGTGAGGTGTCGCGCAGCGATTCGGTTGCCCTCGAAGAGGCCGCTGCCGTTGATGATCGTGGCCGCTCCTTCGGCGACGCCTGCCGCCTGGAGCACGGCTTGGTTTCGGCGTGCGCCGGCGGCGGAAGTTCCCGGGCGCGACCGTTCCGCGCCGAGGACTTTCAGGATCATCTCCGCGTAGAAGTTGTCCGAGTACTTGCCGACGCGTTGAAGGAGTTGACTGAGCGGTGCCGAGTCGTGGCTGGCGAGCAGCGGGAGGCGTTCCGGGCCGCTGCCCACGGACACGCGCTTGCGTCCGCCGATGCCCTGTCGCTCAAGCGCTTCGCGAAAGACGTGGCCGGCGTGAAGGAGCGGATTGTCAACGCGTCGCCGGTAGCTCACGCCGAGAATCGTCGCGGGCACGCTGCCGCGGAGCGTAAGGGCGAGGCGTCCCGATTCGCCAGCGCGCTGCGAGGCGATGACGTTCGGCGCGCCTTCGGCCGCCGTCGTCATGGTGGAGTCGACTTGAAAGTAGTCGGCACCCGCCAGGCGCACGACGGCCGGCTGGCCGACTTCGCGGCCAGGAAGCACGCGAAGCACGAAGGACGCGCGATCGACTGCCACGGGGGATACGGCGGCGCGAAA
>JBCCRV010000452.1:0-6322 GCA_039201085.1 Myxococcota bacterium
CCAGCATTGCCGCCCGGCGATTTTCGTCGACAGTGCGACGGTTGGAGCGTCTGAATCCGCAGCGCCCCCAAAAGCCATAGGGGTCCAGGTTTGGATGGCTGCAAGCGCCGTGCTGTCGTCGCAAAGCGACGACGCGGCAATGCTGGTCAGGTCTCTAGCTGCGAAGCATGTAGCTGTAGGGGCGGGCGCCGGTCACGCCGCTGAACTCATCGCAAAGCTCCTGCGGGATGCCGGCGGCGGCCGTGACCGTTCGCCAGATACGGGCGCTCTCGAGCCGGCCTTCGCCCGAACGGAAGCTGTAGCTCGCCTCGATCGGGTTGCCCGACTCGTCTGGCGGGTGAAAGACCACGCCGTTTCGGCCGCCCTCGTCTGTGAGCCAAATGTCACCGTAGTAGCCGCCACGAACGCGGCCGCCGGCGAGAATGACCGTGTTGCGTCCGTCGTTGCCGTAGCTGCCGGCCTTGAGGCCGCGGCTTCCGTCCGTCGTGTAGATGGCGATGGCCGTGCGGTCGTAGAGACCGACCTCCTTGAGGCGTTGAATGAGGCGAGCGAGCGGGCGGGCGGCCTGCTGGGCCTGCGTACGAATCGCTTCTTCAGGGCGCTGGTTATGTAGGTCACGGAAGTCGAACTCGATCGATACGGTGCGCGTGGCGCCGCTGGCGACGGCCTTGAAGGCATACGCCACGGTTTCCCAAATCTGAGCTTTGAAGGTGTCGCGACCCTCGACGCAGTCGCGAATGTCGCGGTCGCCGTCTGTGCACTTTTGGTTGGGCACGCCGGAGCTCCAGAACTCCGTCTCCGCCTCATCAAGGCGCAGCCGAATCTCGATGGGCATGTCGACGCGCAGACGCGCACGCAGCTCGTCGAGCTGAACCTGGTGGTCGTCGCGCGCGCCGCTGGCGACGCCGCGGCGGGCAAAGTAACGGGCGTCCGTGCGGCCGAGGAGCCGGAGGAGCGCGTCCGACTCTTCGTCCGAGCTGAGCAAGCTCGGGTCCTGGGTAATGAGCGGAAAGAGCTCGAAGAGCTCGTCCTTGGATCGTACGCGGTCGAGCTCGCCGCCGCTCAGGCCAGCGGCGAAGTGATACGCCGTGTGGTTCGAGCGTCCGTATCCTTTGAAGGCCCAGCCGTTGCGCAAGCCCGGCGAGCGTTGCTTCGCCCAGTAGTTGTGCAGGGACGCGGGCGTCGGCACGGTGCTGTAGGTCCGCCAGTTTCCGCCGTCGCCCGTCGGGTCGTTTTCGAAGATGGGCATGTAGCCTGCCATCTGGTTGGCGCGGCGTCCGGGCGAGCGAATGTCGTTGCCGGCTTCGTGGCCGTGAATCGGACCGCGCGTCGCTTCGCCAAACTCAAGCATGGCGATCGTGTCTACGTGGGGCGCGAGCGCGAACGAGTCGTCCGTGAGGTAGACGCCGCCGACTTCACGGATCTCGCCGGGCTGGGCGTAGAAGGCGAGGTCGTCACCGGATGGGCCGCGGTGGATCGAACCGCTAAACTGGGCGACGCCGGGCGGCACAAAGAAGTGAACATGGTCCCACTGATCGCGCAGGTTGATCTCGATAAAGATCGTGTCCTCGCCCTCTTGCGCAACGGCCCGACCGCCCGGGGTGAAGAGGGTCGGTGCGCCTGCGACAGCGGCGCCCGCCAGGCCCATGTTGCGAATGAATGCGCGTCGGCCTTTTCGATCAGCCATCGGACGGTCCTCCTGCTTGAATGAGCGCGTCCCCAAGGGTGCGCACGAGTCGGGGGTAGCTAAAGGTTTCACGCACAAAATCGATGTACGTAGGCGCGCCGCCGAGCAGATCTCGCACACGCTCCGTGAGATCGCGGTCGAGCGAGCCCGGCTCGAGCGGAAGGGTTTCTTCGAGCATGCGTTGAACGGTGCACCGATTGAACTCCGGGTGCGCAACGAGCACTTCCGCCGCCTCCGTCAGGTTTGCGACATCCTCGCCCAGCATCTGCGTCGACTCGAGGGGCGCGAGTTCGTCGATCATGTGGGAGGCCATCAGCCCGTTGAACGACTCGCCCGGCATGCCGTCCGGGTTCTGCAGGCCCGTCGCATCGGCTTGGTACATGCCCTGCTGGTCGAAGCGAACAAAGAGCTGGGCGTGGGCGGCGAACTGGCCATGGCACGTAAAGCACATGGCGCCGTTGGCGAGGCCGCCGACGGACTCCGGGTCGAAGCCTTCGAGGTCTTCCTCGGAGTTCGCGCGAAAGAGCGGGATGAGATCCTCTTCGTTCAGGTAGGGCTGAATGTCCGAGGGGATCGGGTAGTCCTCGCATAGGAACGTCACGGCGAGTGCGCTCGCGCGGCCAAGGTTGAAGCGGCTCACGGTGGTGGCCAGAAAGGAGCGGGTGGTGAGAATGCCGGCGGTGTAGGGCGCGCCGGTATCGCACTCAGTGTCTTCGCCCTCGGCGTTGACGCAGCTTCCGTGCGTGAGGATTTCGCCCCACGGCAGGTTGCGGCGGGCGACGCGCTCGACGATGCGGCCGGGCATGCCGTAGTCGATGCCGCGCGCTTCGTCGCCCGACACGCGAACGGTGCGCTCGATGAATCGGCGTGCGCCACGGGCGAGGCCTTCTTCGCCGGTCCAGCCGTCGATGACTTCGGGCCAGGCGTCGCCATCGCTCGAGCGAAGCTGCTCAGCTTCGTCCTCGCGCAGATCGCGGCCCAGTAAGACGGGTGCGATGTAGCGACCGATGGCCAACGTGCGTTCGGCGCCGAGGGGGCCTTCGTGCACGGGCTCCGGCTCGTCGTCTCGGTCACGCTCGGGCGGGGGCGTGGCCGAATCGATCATCGCAAAGTCCGCCACGCCGGCGTCCATCGTCGTATCGAGGGAACCGGACGAGCTGCATGCGAGCGCCAAGGCGCAGCCAAGCCAGAGCGGCTTCCTCATTGGGTGACGGCCTCGGCGGCGGAGAGGGCGGCGATGCACCGCACGCGTGCGCGCTGATCGGGCTGGAGCTCGGCGAGGGCATCGTCGAACTCGGCGATTTCGTCGGCAGCCGGTTCGCGGCCCCAAGCGCGTGCCAGCAAGGTTTGCGTGTCGTCGTCGTAACGGCGCGCGCTGACTTCGCCCTCGCAGAGGGGGGAGAGAAGCTCGACCCAAAGGGCCATGCGGGAGGCGGACCAACGGTCGTCGGGCACGATCTGCTGCGAGTAGTTGTAGCCACCGAGGGCCGTGTCACGGTCGCGGAAGCTGTCGAACGCGCCGTCTTCCGGCGCGAGCTCAAACACCTGCGCCATGCGATAGATTCGGGTCTCCAGCGGTAGGAGACGAGGCGCCGCCGTGCTCAAGGCAAAGGCTGGGCCCGTCGGTTCGGGCAGCTCTTCGCCTTCGGGCATGGCGCCCCGGATCTCGGGGTTCTCCGACGAGCGGGGCTCGTCGTCGGAGATGGCTCCCTGGCAGCCCATCGCGAGGGCAAGAAGCAGCCAGCATGACTGCTTGGTCCGAGCTCTGATCACGCCCACCTCCCTGTCGCTATGTGTGCGATAACGCACAGGGTAGCAGGTTTCCGTTCCTCGAAAAGCCTCTTTGTGCGCCACGCCTCAAACGATGTCGGAAATCCTGGGTTCACACCGTTATTTCCTTTTCGCGTATTCGGCCCGCCCCGATCTCGACGGGGTTCGAAGACCCCGGCGCGGGCCATCTGCGCCAGCAAGTCGCAGCCAAAGGCCCGGCCATCCGCCATATCGAGCGTTGAAAGCGCCATGCGTTCAAGAGAGCAAGGCCCATGCCTTTCAAAAAGGCTCACAATTTCGGCGAGGGAGGGGCTTTAGGCACCGGCAGCGTTCTTCCAGAACAGTTTTTGTGCTCAGCGCTTCGCCACTCCCTTCGCATCGCGACTTGGGCGCAGGTCCCGGGCGTCTTCGCCGAGCACGCCGGTCTAGATCAGCAGCGTGTCGCAGCCGAAGGCCAGGTCGATGCGGGCGGCGCCGGACTCGCGAAGAAGCGCCTGCGCGTCATCACAGCTGGCCGGACAGAGGATCACCTCGGTCGGTGCATCGTCGTTGTCGTAGTGCCAGCCACCCAGCGCCGAGCAGGCGTTGGCATCGTTCACCTTGCGTAAGGTCTCGGACGCGCCTTCGGCGCTCACGACCACGTTCACCTTTGTCGGGTCCAGCAACATGCCGTCCGGCGGAGCCGGCAGTTCGATGGCACAGCTCAGACGCGCCGTTTCCTCTACGCGATTGGCGATCGCTTCGAGGAAGCGGTCCCAAGCACTCGAATCCGCCTGGTCGCAGATTTGCGCCCGTACACCGCCTGTCCGCTGAACCAGCGCCGTGTAGGTCGGGCCAGGGCTCGGCGGCGAATCCCCGCCGGGAAACGTGCAGGTCTCTTCCGGGTTGGCTTCGTCGCCCCAACCGTAGATGGCGTTGAAGGTGTAGCCCTCAAAGAGCGGTCCGTAGGAGGAGGTCAGCAGGCCAGGTCCGAGCTCGTTGCCGTTGAACGGATTTCCACCGCCGGGGAAGTTCTCGAGCGACAGGGTGGTCAGCGCGGGCTCGCCGCCACTGCAGCGCGAGCTCGGCAGATCACAGGTGCGCGAGTTGTCGTCGGTGACAACGACCAGCGTCTTGGTGGCGTCGGTCCGAAGGAGCTCGAGCCACGGCTCGGAGCCGCGCTGCTCGCCGTCCGAGTATCCAGCGGACTGGGCGAGCGTTCCGAGGATCTGCTCCACCGGCTGGGTGCTGCGAATGTCCGCGCTCACGTGGAAGAAGCGCTCGCCGTTGCCGCAGTTGTTGTTGCCCGCGAGGGGCGGGGGAATGCAGATGGGAAAGCGATCGTCTGAGCCTTCGCCGCGGCGAAGCGACAGCATGATGACGCGAAAATCAAGGCCGCTGCTGGCCACACGGTCGGCAAAGTCGTTGAGGCCGCGCTGCACGTTCATGATCGCCGGCTCCATGCTCGTGGAGTTGTCGACGACGAACACGATGTCGACCGGCGCGTTGCCCACCTCGGCTTGTACGTCCACGGAGGCGCAGGTTGTGTCGACGGCAATGTCCGGGAGCGCCGTGTCCACCGCTTCGTCCATCGCGGCATCGCCGCCATCCGCGGTGCCAATATCCCGGCCGATACGGCGATCGGTGCTCCCGCAGGCAATCACCCCACTTAGGAGAAGAAGGCACAATAAGCGCATGGCCCACGCTATCACCGTCCCCTTGACCCCGCATGGGAAAGGCTGGCCTTGTTCACAGAGACGGCACGGAGGGCGCCACGTCCGAGGCGGCGAAGGCCCCCGGTTGGTGCACGGACTCGGCGGTCCACAGTTGGCCACGTTCGGGCCGATGGGCGAAGCGCGACACCCAAGTGCCTAGTCCGTCGGCGCAGCGTTCGGACCATTCGCCGTAGGCGAGGGTCACGCTGGCAACCTCCATGCACGCGCGAAAGTGCGCGAGGGCGGGTTCGACGAGGTGGCGACGAATGCCGGTGTCTTCACGCAGGTTTTCCATGGGCCGTTCGATCGTGCCTTCGAGTGTTTCGACCGTTTTGGGCACCACGCGCTGCAGTTCTCGATACACGTCCGCGTAGAGCTGGCCGCGGCGTGCAGCTGCGGCTACGGAGCGGGAGCTGGTGCCGACTTCGTCCACCCGTCCGAGTTGGGCCTCCACGCGCTGGATTCGGGCGAGGCGGCGCACGAGCCAAGGGCGCAGGCGACCGGTGAGCCAGGCGTCGACACGCCGAACGGTGGGCCGCCCGCGAAAGGACGGGGCCCGCTGGGCCCGAAGGGATCGGTAGCGCAGGTCGGCGCGCATGAAGCGCGCCTGAGCGAGGCTTTCGCGCACCCGCGCCAGCTCGTCCAACCACTCGGTCGTTCCGAGTCGGGGCGAACGCGGCATGTTGGCGCCGTCGTAGCGGCGCCAGGTGCGCTCGGCCCGTCGAAACGCCCGCAGGGCCGCGGTGCGGTCGACGGACCAGAGCCGCTCGCCGTAGCGCACCTCCACTTGAATGCGCTCCGCTGGCGGCAAGCGCCGCGTTCGGGCGTGCGCGAGGTCCGCGAGCTCGCCGCCTAAGGCGATGCGCGTGGCGGCGCGCGGTGCAATCGCTTCAAAACGCGCAAAGCTCGCCACGGCGTTTCGCTCGAGCGCGTGCTGGCCAAGCGCCCGACGGTAGGTGATCGCCGTCTCCAGGGCGGCGGCGGCTTCGTCCGGCGGCAGCGATGAGTCGTCGGTACGCGCGAAGGTTTCGAAATAGTCGGCGGCGGCGGCAAAATCGCCGCGACGGCTGCGTTCGATGCCGAGCAGATAGACGGCGTCTCCGGCAGCCGTGCTGTCACCCAGGGCCACGAGGTCGTCGACACGCGCCTCGAGTAGCGCGGCGATCGGCAG
>JBCCRV010000453.1:0-6313 GCA_039201085.1 Myxococcota bacterium
AAACTCCTCGGCAACCCCCTGCAGATTTCCCTGGATGAACAGTGCCGCCCGAATAGGCTCTCGGTGCGGCGCTGCCATAAGCGTCCGTTCGGTACCGTCGTCTTCTACGTGCACACGCGCCCGAACGTCCACGTCGACATCCACGTTCACCCGCTGTGCGTCGGCAGCCGTCGCTACGGTCGAGATGAGAATCGCTGCGCAGACGGCCTTGAAGTGCCCCATGGTTAGGCAGACGGGGCTGCCCGCGATTCATTCAGTTGCAAGCACACTCGAAACGCCGTTGTGGAACGGCTAACCGGCTATTCTCCCTCTCGCTCACGACAGTGTGAAAAGACGTTCAGGTACATCATCGACGGAGGCGACGAGACGACTGTACGCATCGAAGTACGGCGCTCGGCAAGTGGCGCACACTGCCCTCCATGCGAGCCAAGCGAGTGTCTGGCGGCGTTTGAAGGCACCCCCGTCGACTGCTCTACGGGCGAATCCCTCGTTCCCTGATGCGAAGGACGAAACAGCGACCGGATTGCCGCGACATTTCGCCGCTGGCGCGCATGACGTTCAGCAGTAGGTCGAGTCCATGTGGAACGAACGCTACTCGGACGCCTTCTCGGCCTACGGCACCGACCCGAACGACTTCCTCCGCGAGGTGGCTCCCAAGCTTCCATCGGGCCGGGTGCTCTGCCTCGCCGAAGGCGAAGGGCGAAACGCCGTCTTCCTGGCGAAGCGCGGCCACGACGTCACCGCCGTCGACCTGTCGGAGGTCGGGCTGAGCAACGCCCAAGCGCTTGCTGCGGACGCCGGCGTGTCGATCGAAACGCAGGTGGCTGACCTTGCTGAGTTCGATCCCGGCGAACAGGCGTGGGACGTCATCGTATCGATTTGGGCGCATGTTCCAGCGCCGATTCGCCGTTGCCTTCACGGCGCCTGCGTTCGCGCGCTGAAGCCCGGCGGCGCGTTTGTGCTCGAAGGCTACACGCCAAAGCAGCTGGCAGCGCCGGGACGCGGTGGCCCGCCAACGGCAGAACTGCTGATGACGTCGCAAGACCTTCGGCGCGAGCTCGAAGGCTTGATCTTCGACCGCTGCGAGGAGGTCGAACGGGAAGTGGATGAGGGCCGCTTCCACCGCGGCATCAGCCGAACAGTGCAAGTGCTCGCTCGACGCCCCTGAGCCTGCGGTCCGAAAGCGGGTGTCCTCGGTCGGTAGGCTTTGGCCCGTGCGTACTCTCTTCGAAGTTTCTGCTCGCGCTCCTGAAGGTGTGGTCTCCGATGGAAAGGGCAGATCCGGTGATGGGCCCACTACTTCGTCGGAGGCGGCTGCCTGAGGGGAGTTGTCGCCGGTGCAGCACCTGTGACAACCGCGAGCTGGAGGAACGAAATGACCAAGTTCGAATACAACATCTACACCGCCACCTGGGGACACGGACAAGACACCGCTGCGCTGCAAGCCGACCTCAACAAGCGCGGAGCGGAAGGCTGGGAACTTGTCGCCACCAGCCGTGATGAAAGCCCCGAAGACGATCACGACGAAGAAGTTACGATGTTCGTCTTCAAGCGACCCCTCTAGCTCCCCCGAACGTTTTTACGCGGCGCTTATGGGTTGGTGTGGTGCTGCTGGCACAGCTGTGGCGGCAGTGTTACAGACCGAAGCCCTCGCCGACGAAAAAGCCCACTTATCCGTTGGCATCATGCGTGCTCCACCTTCGTCGGTGCGCGCCGTTTCAGTCATCCTTGTCGCGTTCTCTGCCGGATGCGCCACAACGCCCGTGCAGGTTTCGTCGAATCGCCTTCACAGCGCGCTCGTGCGCCTTCAAGAGCAGCCGACCGTGGAGGTCGCCGGCATCGAACTCGGTCGTGACTCGCGCGTTCGCTCCGCCGATGGGGAGCGGTTCACGTTGGAAGAGCTCGCTGCCGGATGCTCGGCCAATCCGGCGCGCCGCCTTGCTGGGTGCCGGGTGCAGCAGAGTCCTTGGTTTGTGATCGGTCGCCGCCGCATGCGTGGAAAGACCGCGAAAATCGTGGGGTCCGCCGCGGCCGTTCTTGGCGCGGTCGCCTTGTGCGCGTGGGCCAACGCCGTCGATGACGGCCCCCGCCCATCGGACGTTGTCCCCTAACGTTAGCGTGGTTCGTGAACGCCTGTTTCGAACGCTGCCGGCTCGCTCGAACAAGCACGGCGAACGAACAGATGCCGTTTCGCCCTTCTTTGCGTCACCCACCGTGTCCCGGCCCGTCTCGATGCCGACCACGCTGGCGGTCTCGTCTCGGATGCCATCGAGACGGAACGCCCATTCGTCGCGCTCGGTTTCGTAGACCTCCCGACGACGAGGAACCGCGGGCGGATGTTTAGCCGCGCGCCGCCCCTGGCGGGAAATCGATGGAGGGCTTTCATAGAAAAGAATCGCGGGCGGTCGGATGTGAGGGAGGAAGAGATCCTGCGAGTCCGATATGCTTGTCCAATGCGACTCCAGACCGTTCTTGCACTCTTGCTTTGCCTTGGCTGCGGAGGCGATGACGACGCCTCCGATGCGGACGCTGCACTGGACGCCTCCATCGGCGCCATCGATTCCGGCGTCGAACTCGACGCGGGTTTCGTAGACACCGGCGCGGCGGATGTCGGAGTGGATACCGGTTCCGATTCCGGCGGCAGTGATGCCGGCTCCGACTCCGGTGGGGTAGACGCCGGACCGCAGCGCGTGCCGCTATTCGTCGCCATCGGCTGGGGTGGCCGCCACCTAATAAGCTGCGACGGCGGTCGCAGCTGGACCAACGACACCTTCGAGTCGGAGGAAGACGACTGGCATCAGACTTTTACGCCAAAGAGCCTCGCGTACCACGACGGGCTCTTTGTGCGCATGACAGGTTGGGGCACGGACAGCACCGTGCATTCGAGTCGAGACGGCGTGAACTGGACGAGCGTCACCCTCGAAGGTGTACGCGCTGGCGCCGTGGGCTACGACGATCGGTGGGTCGCTCTAACGGGCCGGCGCGTTTACGAGTCCAGCGACGCACAGACGTGGAACGAGGTCGAAGGCGTTGAAGGCGCACGCCTCAACCGCGACGGGCGCGTCGAGGCCGGCATCTGGGTGTCCGGCACGGACGGTGTCGTGCGCTTCCATCGCGGCGAAGATTGGGTGGACCTCGAAAGCTGCGAAGGGTCGCGCCACGGCAGCATCGGCGTTCACGGCGGCTTCGCCGCGAGCGAGGACCGCATCGTCTCCTTCGGTGACGAGGGTTTCACCTGCGTCGTCGACCGTACAAGCGGCGCCGACCTCGGCGCTGGGGAGATGGGGACGGACCGAATCCAAGGCGTAGGCGCGCGAATCGGCGATGAGTTCTGGCTTGCATCGAACGACACGCTCTACCGCTCGCCCGATGGTCTCGAATGGCGCAGCGCGGCGCTCCCGGACGGCGTCCGCATGAATCTCGTCGCAGCGGGCCATGGCATCGTGGTCGGCGCCAACCGAAACGGCGACGCGTTCTACTACAGCGACGATAGCGGTGCGACGTGGAACGTCGCCGAAGGGCCCGAAGGCAATAACCTCTACCGGATCGTCTTCGGTTGGGCAGAGCCCTCGGACGAGTGCCCGCTTTAAGCGAACCAAGCCAACAGAACGAGGAAACGCTCTAGCCTCGCCGCTCGAGCACCTTTCGCACGAACCATGCGCCGTGCGAATCGCCCGAAACGAGGGCTTGAACCTGGCCAACCGCGCTGTCCGTAGCGTCGAGTGCCCGCGCCGTCCGCAACACTAAAGCGTGCGCGGCGATCACGCCGTTTGCATTCACTTCGTCGTAGCCCGCCACCATTCGCTGCAGGGCAGCGAATCCCATTTGCATGGCGAAGTCGGGATGTGTCTGCGCAACGTACTCCGCCGCGTCCACGAGATCCTCGGGCGCACATCGGCCCCATCTCGCTAACTCCATCGCTTCGTCAAAGAGCCCGGCCGAAAAAGCCACCTCGAACCAACTCGCCTCCTTTCCGGGCGTGAGCGCCATGAGGTCGCCGAGCACTTCGACGGCGGACTTCGTCGGGTAGCGCTCCATGACGGCTTGAAACCATGCGGAGGCGGGTTCGGTGCGATTGGCAACCAGCCCGTAGCGTCGGTACGCTTCATCGCGAAGGCTGCATGAAAACAGCAGCTCCTCGCAGGTGCGCGCAATGGCCACGGGGTCGTCGCACAAACCGGCCTTCGCATAGCGATGGGCCTCGCCCTTTCGTCCGAGAGCAAACAACGACTGGACGACGTACTTCCGGATGCGCCACGGCAACCCATCCACGCCGTCGAAAAGCTCGACGAGCGCGTCGTGCCGGTCCGCCGCCGCCAGTGCGCTCAAACAGGGCGCAATGCACTTTGCTTCGAGATCGCCGGACCGAAGAGCCGTCCGGCAGGCGTCGATGCGGCCGTCGGCCCAAGGGACGGCGAGTTCCGGACCGCAGAGTTCACCAAAGCGGTCGGCGAGCGGCTCAAGGCAGCGCGCGGAACCGTCCGCATACGCCGTCCAAAGCCGCTCGACCCTCATCGAACGAACACTCGAGTGGGTGGGTGAGCGCACGATTATATCGACCAGCGCACCGATGGTTGGGGCGAGCGCAGGTTCGACGGTTTCGGGACCAAGTCGTTCGACAAGCTCTTCCAGGAGGACCGTCGCGCCTTCGGCGGCGTCGTCCGGTGCGCTGTTGGCCGTATGCTGAAGCTCTTCCAGCGCTTCGCGCAGGCGGTCGGCCGCTTCCTCGGAGTGCCACGGGCCCTCGCGATCGCTGCTTGGCGCCAGGGTGCGTCAGTCCTGCGCCAAGGCTGCGATGTTGGCGACGGCCCACGCAGACGCGGCGAGCAGCTGAAGTACGTCGCCGGTGGAGTTCACTCCGTAGCTGAAGACGCTGGCAATCCAAAACCCGCTTGCGGCCATCTGACCGAGCCACTCGATCCGCATCGCGCGGGCCCACGGGCCGCGGCTCTGCTCGTCCGTCTCCAGTGTTTCTTGGCTCGTCGTCAACACACACACTCCTCGCCGCAACAGGAGAGATCGTCCAGGAACATGCCCCAGGTCCGGTAGTAGACTTCCAACGCGGTCGTATCCATCCCCAACGACGTCGCAATCGCTTTGGCGACGATACCAAACCTCTGCCGATACTTGTAAAGGAAGCAAAAGATGTGGTCGTCATGACGCACGGCAGGCCCGCAAATGAAGGCTCCCGGGACGATCGTTGACTCGTCGTGTTCGTTGATGCGCGGAAAACCGTCGTCGCGCTGTTCGAAGAGATTCGCAACGAGGGCGTGGCTACCGCTGAATCCGGTTGCCAAGAGCGGTGGCGTATTTGTTACGAACCGTTCTCCGTCCCGTGTGCGCACCTCAAAGGAGGTGCCGTGGCTTGTCACCGATTCCACCGTGGAGTTTGGCGCAAGCGTAACGTTCTCGGCGAAGTGCGACTCGCGCATGCGTTCGATCGAGTACGTGGATAGGGCGACGCTGGGGTCCGAAGTGGTGGCTTCCCACGGGCAACCCTCGTCCAAGATTCGAACGCGCTTGCCTCGCTTCGAGAGATGGAAGGCCACATCGACCCCGCTCTCGTAGCCGCCGATCACAACGAAATCGTCGCCTTCAAGGGCACTGTACGTCGCGATGGTTGCGGTGTGTCGACAGCGATCGCTGCCCGTAAAGACATGTCGATTGGGGTATTGAAACTCACCCGCGGCCCAGATCACGTGTTTTGCAAGAAGCGTTTGTTGGTTCGTTTGCAGCCGAAAGGTGTCGCCGTCTTTGTCGATGCGCCTAACGTCGATGTTCCTCTGCACCGGCAGCTCGAAAAGCTTTGCCACGCCTCGAAGGTGGGCGGCGTACTCGGCCCCCGTGGGGTGCTCCGACTTCATGCTGAACGCCGGTGAGACACCGATGGCAACCGAGTTGATGTCCAGCATGCCGATCGAGTTCGTGGGAAATGACGGCGTGATGAAGCGTGTCTCCGCGGGCCACTTGTCGAAGGACGCGCCAACGCCGTGGCGGTCCACGAGCAAAAAGTTGGAGATTTCTGCGTGCCGGAGGGAAACGCCGACGCCGACGCCGGCAGCGCCGGCTCCGACAACGATCACATCGTAGACATGGTCTTGGGTGGCCATAGGAACACTCATCGTGGTTGCAACTGGGTCTGTCGGATCGGACTAGGGCGTGTCTTCAAACTCGCGCGTGTGGATTCGTGGTCGGCTCGTCGGTGAGTTTGCGTCTGTGAGGCGAAGGAATCCCCGGCGGATTTCAAGCCGAAGCGATGGCGAAATCGACGATGAGCGGGGCGTGAAGGCGCATGCGCGAGTTTGAAGACACG
>JBCCRV010000454.1:0-6306 GCA_039201085.1 Myxococcota bacterium
AAGATCGCCTTCATTTCGCGCGGCACACCAGGCATGAAGTAGGCACGGGAAGCGCCGTGCTCGATCGAAAAGCCGGGGGCCGTTCCGACCCGGTTTTCCAAGACCGCGGCGCCCTTCGGGAAGTCCGCCTGCTTCATGCCGCTCTCTGTCAGCTCGCGCTGGCGACTCGCGTACAGGCGACGAAGCTTCTCGACGACGTCGTGGCGGCGCTCGATCGGACGGGCGAACGCCACGGCCGCGGCGGCCGCCGTGCAATCGTCGGTGGTCGGGCCGAGGCCGCCCGTGACGAGAAGCACTTCGGCATCGCGCGTGAGGCGCCGGAGGGCTTCGACGATGCGGTCCGGGTCGTCATCTACGCTGGCGTGTTGGCGCACGTCGTGACCAATACGGGTGAGCTCTTCGCTGAGCCAGGCGGCGTTTGTGTCCACGAGCTCACCGCGCGTGAGCTCCGTGCCGATCGAGAGGACGGCTGCGTTCATAGGACCGGCGAGCATGGAAGAACGGTGGGGGGGCGTCAATCCGGCGGTCCGTGAGGGCTGCGCGCGCGGGCTGGCCGTGGTAGTTCCCCGCCATGAGAGTTCTCGCCCTTCTCTGCCTCGCCGCTGTGGCGGGGGCCCTTTTGCACTCGAACGCCGGCGCCGATCCCATCGTTCCGGCCCAACGGCCCGAAGAGCCGGCGGCGACGACACCCGCGGCCGATTCGCCCCTTTCATCGCTGCCAGTGGAGCGACACACGCTCGACAACGGCCTGCGCATCGTGCTCAGCCCCGATCGAACGGTGCCCACGGTCGCCGTCGCCGTCTACTACGACGTCGGTTCACGCAACGAGGAGCGTGGCCGTTCGGGCTTTGCCCATCTCTTCGAGCACATGATGTTCCAAGGCTCGGCCAACGTTGGCAAGGGCGAACACTTTGTCTACGTGCGGAACCGTGGGGGCAGTGCCAACGGCACCACCTGGGTAGACCGCACGAACTACTTCGAAACGCTTCCGTCCAACGAGTTGGCCTTGGGCCTTTGGCTCGAGTCCGATCGCATGCGCTCGCTGCGGGTCACGGCGGAGAACTTCGAAAACCAGCGCGAGACCGTGAAGGAGGAGCGGCGCCAGTCCTACGAGGACCGGCCCTACGCCCTTTCGCAGCTTCGCATCAACGAGCTCGCATACGGCGACTACTTCCCCTACGCGCACTCGACGATCGGCGACATGCAGGACTTGGACAACACGCCCCTAAGCGCCGTGCAGGAGTTCTTCGACCGCTACTACAAGCCAAACAACGCCGTGCTCAGCATCGCAGGGGACTTCGACTCGGCGGAAGCGCTGCGGCTCATCGAGCAGTACTTCGGCAACATTCGCTCCGGCGAGGTGCCTGCGTACAACCCGCCGGCCTTCGAACCGCAGCGCGCCGAGCGTACGGAGGTGATGACGGACCGCCTTGCAGAGCGACCGGCGTTTCACGTCACGTACCACATCCCGCCGAACCGGGAGACGGACCACTATGCCCTTGAAATGCTCGCGCTGGTCCTAGGCGACGGCGACTCGAGTCGGCTCTACCAAGAGCTCGTGAAAGAAGAAGAGATCTGCCAGCAGATCTACGTCTCCACGGACGACCGCCGCGGACCGGACCTCTTTAGCTTCTTCGGCCTCATGGCGGGCGAGCACAGCCCGCGCGAAGCTCGCGAGCGCATCTACGCGGCCCTCGAAGCGGTGGCCGAAAACGGCGTCACCGAGCGCGAAATGCAGAAGGCCTACAACCGCGTGACGAGCTACTTCGTCTTCGGCATTGAATCGAACCTTTCGCGCGCTCAGCGCCTTGCCGAGTACGAGATGTACTACGGCGACGCAAACCTCATGCGCACGGAGATCTCCCACTACTTGGCCGTCAGCGCAGAAGACGTGCAGCGCGTCGCAGGCCAGTACTTCGCGGCGACAAACCGCACCGTGCTCGACGTTCTTCCCGCCCGAGGAGAAGCCCAGTGATCCGCTCTATCGCCCTCCTCTGCTTTGCCTTCGTCTTCGCCTGCGGCGGAACGCGAGCGCCCGAAGGCCAGGTGCCGCCGCTAGAACCGGCACTCGAAACGCCGGAACAAGCGCCCGTGGTCGAGGCGGAGCCGATCCCCGCCCCGCCATCCGGACCGGCGCGCGACATCTCGTTCCCACGCATCGAGCGCAGCACGTTGAGCAGCGGGCTCGAGGTCAACGTCGTTCGCTCGAGCGCCCTGCCCACTCTTCATCTGCGCCTCGTAATTCGCTCCGGCGCCGAAGCGGATCCGGAGGGCCGGGAGGGCCTCTCGAGCCTCGTGGCGGAGATGCTTCGGGAGGGCACGCGACGCCGGACGAGCGCGGAGATTGCGGAGCGCATCGAGTTCCTCGGCGCAGACCTTGGAACGGGGGCCGATGAGGAGAACCTCTTCCTCACCTTTCGCTGCCTTTCGGAGCATTTGGAAGCGGCGCTCGAAATCCTTGCGGAACTCGTGACCGAGCCAGCCTTTCGCGACGACGAGCTGGCGAAGCTGAAGCGGCGCGAAACGGACCGGCTGGCGCTCGTCGGCCAGCAGCCGCGCTGGCTGGCACGCCGCGAGCTCAATCGGCGCCTCTACGGCGAAGACCATCCATACGGCACCGTCGACACCACCGTCGAAGCGCTCGGGCGCACGACGCGCAACGACCTCGTCCGCTGGCACCGCACGTACGTGGTGCCGAACAACGCATTCCTGGTGGTGGTGGGCGACGCCACGGCGGCGCAGGTGCAAGCGGCGGCGACAAGCGCCTTCGGCCGCTGGCGCCGGCGCAACGTGCGCATTCGCGCACTGCCGGACGTGCCGACGCGGGACGCGCGCGAAGTCGTCGTCGTCGACCGGCCGGGCTCGGCCCAGTCGACGATCTTCGTCGCAAACCTGGCCATTGCCCGCCGCGACCCGGCGTTCATCGCCCTCGACGTGGCCAACCAGGTGCTTGGCGGAAGCGCCGCCAGCCGCCTCTTCATGGATCTGCGTGAACGGCGCAGCTTGACCTACGGCGCCTACAGCGACGTGGGTGAACGGGTGGGCGTTGCGCCCTTCGTCGCGCTCGCGTCCGTGCGAACGGCCGTCACCGGTCAAGCCATGGATGGGCTCATGGAGCACCTCAACCGCATCGTCGCCGAAGCGCCGAGCGACGAAGAAGTGCAGAACGCCACGACCTACCTGAGCGATTCGTTCCCGCTGCAGATTGCAACGCCGAGCCGCATCGCGTGGATGGTGGCGAACCTGCGCATCTTCGACCTTCCGGACGACTACTGGGACGGCTACCGCACGGCGATTCGCAACACGACGCCCGCGAACGCTCTCGCGGCGGCGCAGGCGCACATTCAGCCAAACGAGGCCCTGGTGGTGGTCGTCGGCACGGCGGCGGAAATCGCCGAAGACCTGCGCCGCTTCGGACCGGTGCTGGTGGTCGACATGGAAGGCGAAGAGAAGCAGCGCCTAACGGCCGTCAGCGCCTCCGAGTAGCGGACCGGCGCGCGCCTTCGGTGGCCTACGCGACTTCGGAGCGGCACCGGTACGAGCGGAAAGACCCACCACGAACGCACTGGACATTCACACGTCACCCGTTCCGGCCGTCGTCCCGGCCCTTGCTGGCGAACGTTCGCTGGCTGGGATGCAACGATGGAATGCGCCTGCAATCCAGCTCGATTGGGGCTATGAGCGAGGCGAGGCTTAGATATGTGCGGAATCGTTGGACACGTGGGCGCGGAACCAAGCGCGGACATTCTTATCGATGGGCTCCGGCGGCTCGAATACCGCGGCTACGACTCGGCGGGCGTGGCCGTTCACGGCGGCGGTCGTTTCGACGTGGTTCGAGCCGTAGGCAAGCTTCGAAACCTGGAAAAGGCACTCGTCGAAACGCCGGCGGGTGGAAGCGTGGGCATTGG
Organism: Myxococcota bacterium; assembly: GCA_039201085.1. Classification (GTDB taxonomy): domain Bacteria; phylum Myxococcota_A; class Polyangia; order Polyangiales; family Houyiibacteriaceae; genus JBCCRV01. The sequence continues at coordinate 3,909 of JBCCRV010000454.1, forward strand.
GCACACGCGCTGGGCCACGCACGGGGCGCCTTCCGAGCTGAACGCGCACCCGCACGTCGCCGGCAAGGTCGCCGTGGTGCATAACGGCATCATTGAAAACCACCTGGAGCTTCGACGCCGGCTGCTCGACGCTGGGCGAACGATCGTGAGCGACACGGACACGGAGCTCGTCGCCCATTTGATCGCGGACCAGGTGGACGCGGGGCTGTCCCTCGAGGCCGCGGTACGTAAGGCCCTTGGCGAACTTCGCGGCGCGTACGCGCTCGCGGTTCTGAGCCTGGAAGAAAAGGGACGCATCGTGGTGGCGAAGCACGTGTCGCCGCTCGTGATCGGGCTCGGTGAAGACGCGAACTACTGCGCCAGCGACATTCCGGCGCTCCTTCCCTACACGCGGTCCATGGTCTTCCTGGAGGACGGTGAGGTGGCCGTTCTTGAGGCGGGTGGCGTTGCCATTTCGACGCTCGAAGGCGCGCCCGTGGAGCGTGAGCCCCAGCGCATCGACTGGTCGCCCGTCATGGCGGAAAAGGCCGGCTACAAGCACTTCATGCTCAAGGAGATCTTCGAACAGCCGCGCGCGATCGAAGACACGCTGCGTGGACGGCTCGACCGCGAAGCGGGCGATATTCGCTCCGAAGAGCTCGGGCTCAGCGACAAGGACGCGAAGGCCATTTCGCGCGTGGTTCTTCTTGCGTGCGGTACGTCCCATCACGCGGCCATTGCCGGGCGCTACTACATCGAATCGATGGCGCGGGTGCCGGCGGTGGTGGAGCTCGCCAGCGAGTTTCGAGGACGCGATGCGGTGGTCGGCGAAGGCGACCTCGTCATTGCCGTAAGCCAGTCTGGCGAAACCTTGGACACGCTGACGGCCGCCAAGGAAGCGAAGGCGCAGGGCGCCAAGGTGCTGGCAATCGCCAACGTGATCGGGAGCGCGATTCCGCGGCTCGCCGACGGAGTGTTCTACACGCACGCCGGCCCAGAAATCGGCGTCGCGTCGACGAAGTGCTTCACGGCGCAGCTCGCAAACCTGCTGATGTTCGCCGTTTGGCTTGGCCGGCGGCGCGATGCGCTGAGTCAGGATCGCAGCCGCGCGCTCGTCGAGGGACTCGCGCGCTTACCGGGGCTCATCAAAGAAACGCTAACGAGCACGCGGCAGCTGGTGGCCAACCTCGCGCGCCGGCATGTCGATGCGCGCGACGTGCTTTTTTTGGGGCGGGGGTTGAGCTTTCCGATGGCCCTCGAGGGCGCGCTGAAGCTGAAGGAAATCAGCTACGTGCACGCGGAGGGATACGCCGCTGGCGAGATGAAACATGGCCCGATCGCCCTCATCGACTCGAGTGTACCGGTGATCGTGCTGGCGCCGAAGGACGCGAGCTACGAGCGCAGCCTAAGCAACCTGCAGGAAGCCAAGGCGCGCGGCGCCCAGGTGATCGCCGTCGTTTCGGAGGGTGACGAACAGGCCCACGAGGTGGCCGAAGCGGTCGTCGAGGTTCCCGACGTGGCGGCGGAGCTGTCGCCCTTCGTCACGACGCTTCCGCTTCAGCTCTTTGCCTATTACGTCGCGGACTTTAAGGGCACGGACGTCGACCAGCCGCGCAACCTGGCCAAGACGGTTACCGTCGAGTAGCCGGCGTCGTAAAAGGCAAAACGCAGTGGCGCGGTGTTAAGGGTCGGTCTGGGGCGCTCGGGCCGTATGGGTGGCGGTCGTCGGCGTGAGCGATTCGAGTGTGGGAGCGAGCGTTTCGCTCCAGCGCTCAGGGAGCGTTCCGCCTTCGTCGGCTTCCTCGCGTGCGAGCGAAAGGAAGTGAAGGGCTTCGTCGCGGTCCTCCAGGCGAAGCGCCGTCATGCCCCGGAGGTAGTAGTAGCGAGCGCGGTCGCGCGGCGTGAGCTGCGGAACCTCGTCTTCGATCGCGCGCAGCCAGACCTGCGCGCGCTCGTAGCGCGCGGCCTCATACCCGGTCTCCGCCCGCTGCAGGTCGTCGCGAAGCGTCGAACAGCCGAGGAGAAGGAAAGCGATTAAGGAAGCTCGGAGCACCCGCAGACCGTACGCGGGCGCGCGGCGAAGCGAAAGACCGAAGCGCCTCCGAGATCGGGGGTAAGGACGCCCAGCGACAAACAAAATCAGGGGGAGCGAAGGCACGGAGCGCGTGCGACCGCTGCAACTTCGGTAAAAGACTGAAGCGCCGCCGAAACCGGGAGCGAAGCCGTCAAGCTACCCGACGAGGCGAATTCAGATGGAAGCGAACTCGGGTGGCGAGGCAAGGAAGGAACGCGCAGCGGCCGCCCTCGGCGGCCCTCAGCGCACTAAACCAAGCTGAAAATGAAGCAAACCGGCCGTGGAGTACGGCAAAGGGGAAAAAAAAGACGCTCTCGTAGGAAAAACTAAGGAAGAAGCGAAGGA
>JBCCRV010000455.1:0-6296 GCA_039201085.1 Myxococcota bacterium
GATCGTCTCGCAGGTGCCCACACCGGAGATCATGCGCGAGGGCTTTGGGCGAAGCCCAGGCGGCTTCACGGGCCAAGAGCAGCTCTTTCACAAGTGGCACGGCTACGCGGTGATTCCCTTGGGTGCCATCGGCGAGGGCGTGGGTTTCGTGGCCTACCTCTCCGAGCCTGAGCCCGAGTAGGCGAGTAAAACATGGACCATTACGGGCGGGTGAAACGTCTTTTCGCCTAATGGCCCCCTCGCGTCTGCTGCGCGCTGGCGTCGTGCCGGCGAGCGCGCCCAGCACGGGCCCCACGCCGCCTTCCGAACTTCCACGAGCGGCGCTATGACCCCCTGCATGGCTTGGTCGTCGGTGACAACGTGCGTTCTTGCGTTGATGCTCGCCGCCTGCACCACCGAACTGCGCGTACTCGACCAAGACAACGGCGATTGCATCCCGCTCACGTGCAGTCAGCTCGGCGCTACGTGCGGCCAAGTGCCCTCCGGCTGCGGCCGCATGCTCGAGTGCGGCGAATGCGGCGCAGGAACCTGCGGCGAGGTGATCCCCAACCGATGCGAGGCCGCGTGCTCCGGCGGGGACACGCAGATCCTGGCGACCAGCGTTCGAAGCGACGCGCCCGTCGTCTTCGAGCGCTTCGACGGCCGAATCATCATGCATACGGCCTTTCACAGCGCAGCGAGCCCGGGCCGCTCCCACCTGTTCCAGCTCGAGGGGTGCGGAACGCCGCTGACGCAGCTGGACGACACCCCCTCAGACACCTTTGCCGGCAGCGACGTCGTGACCGTGGACGAGGCCGGCCTTCACGTTGTGGCGAGGCGGGCCGATTGGGTGCGCACCTACGCGCCGGACGGGTTGATGGAAGAACGCGCGCTGGGTCTAGACGACCCCTGCGCCATCGCAAGCCTGGACGGCGTACTCTACATCGCCCAGTGCGCCGTGGACCGAAGCTCACTGCTGCGCGTGGGCGCCGGTGGCGAGCTCGAAATGCTTCGCGCCATCGAATCGCCACGGCCGCGACGCTTCTTCGTGCTCGGCGGGTCCCTGCTCTTTGGCCAGGGCGAGCGCCTCGTCCGTTACGATCCCAGTCTCGAAACGCTGGAAGACGTGGGCGTGTTCGAAGGCGGGATCATTGGCGGCGCCGTGTCGCCCGAAGGGGCGCTCTACGTCTCCGACGGCGCTGAGGGGGGCGGCTTTTTTCGCGTAAGCGACGGGGTCGAGCGGGTCGCCGACGCGCCCCGTGAACTTCGGCAGATCACCTTCGCGGGGGGGCGCGTTTACGCCGGCGGCGCATCCGGCGTGTTCGTGCTCGCGGGCAACGCCTTTCAGCCCTTCGATCCGCGCCCCGTAGCCAGCATCTTCGGCGACGGCGAGCGGCTGCTCGGCGTGACACGCAGCGGACCACCGGACGAGTGGGGCCAGAGCGTCACGACCTACGACACCCGATGGACCCTCTGGGAACGCAGCCTGCGTTAGCGCCTCGGGAGCATGCGACGGCGAAAGGAGGCGCTCTGCAAGAGCGCTTCGATGGAGGCGTTGAAGTTTCCGCCCGTGTCTTCGTAGGCCGCGAGCATCGCGTCGAGCGTGGGCTCATCGCCCAGCTCCGCCTCCCGCTCCATCCAGAAGGCAAAGGCGTGACGAAGGAAGCAGCGGGATACGTGAGACGACTGGGCCAAGCGCTCCGTCAGCTCCACCGGTCCGGCAACGGGTCCGCCGCCGCTCACTTCGCCGCCCGTCCACACGATCGCGCCGCTCGTGTCCACGGGTGCGTCCGCTTCCGATTCACGCCAGCGCCCGTATTGGTCGTACTGCTCGAAGGGCAGTCCGAGCGGGTCCATCGTTTGGTGGCAGGTGTAGCAGCTTCCGTTCGACGTGTGTTCGCCCAACGCTTCGCGAAGGGTGCGCCCCTCGAAGTCGAGAACGGGCACGTCTTCGATCGGGATCTCGGGCACGTGCCCGCAGAGCAGGGACTCCTGAATGAAGAGCCCGCGCCGAATCGGGTTGTTGTGGTCCGGCTCGGAAAAGGCCACGAGCCAGGAGGGCTGCCCCATCATGCCGAGGCGCTGAGCGCCATCGATGCGCACTTCTTCGATTTCCGAGCTGGTCGACTGCTGGTTGTAAAAAATCGCCGTTTCCTCGCGCACAAACGCCACATCGGTCGTCAACATCGCCGTGAGAAAGCCGTCCTCGAGCGAACGCTCGATCAGCACCTCCACGAGCCGGTCCGTCTCTTCGACGAGGTCGTCGGGGCGATGGCGCGCCTCGCGAGCGCCTGGCGTGCTTTCGGGAAATACGTCTCTAGGACGCTCGTCCTTCGCGACCTCTTTGGCGTCCGGATAGCGCCAAAACTGCCGAACAAACGCGTGAACCCGTCGCCGATGGGCCGGCGTGTCGAGAAGCCGTGTGGCGTGCGCCGCGAGCACGCCATCGTCGACGAGCGATCCGTCGTCACGGACGCGAGCAAGGGCCTGGTCCGGCGGCTGGCGCGTGAGCGTAAAGGCGAGTGCGGAAGCGAGCTCCGCCGCGCTCAGAGCCTGGTCCGAGTTCGCCTCGCCTTCGTCTCCAATCTCGATGCGAAAGACGAAGGACGGGCTCAGAAGCAGCGCACGGAGACGAAGGGTCAAGCGTTCGACGTCGGTGGCGCCGTCCAGCGGAACCGCCATGAACTCATCGAGTTCGCCATCGCGAAGGGGCCGCCGAAGGAGCCGTTGACCCGCCTCGGCGATCACGCCCCGCTGGCATCCATCGTCACAGTCCGGAAAGGATGCCGCGTACTCCGCCGCAAAGCGCTGCGAGGCTCGCTCGAGGGCGGCGAAATCATTCGTGTCCACGCCGTAGCTGCGGGCCCGGGTCGAGAATCGGTCCGAAGGGTTCACCCAGCCAAACACCGAAGGCGCGTCTCGGGGTGCGGCCGGAGGCGCCTCGGCGGACGCGGCCGGACCTTCGAGAAAAGCCGCCAGGCTCTGCGTATACGACTCGCGGTCCAATCGCACCACGCGCGACGGACCGGGAGCGGGGTCCAAGGGCGCCGCCCCCGGCGGCATCGTGACGTTCTCGGCGGGCGGCGTGCTCACGCCGGATTCGCCGATCGTACCGGTGCAGGCCATGAGCAGCACCATGCACACCCCGAGGCTGGAGACCTGACCAGCATTGCCGCGTCGTCGCTTTGCGACGACAGCGCCTGCAACCATCCAAACCTGGAGCCCCCTATGCTCATCGGGGCGCTGCGGATTCAGACGCTCCATCCGTCGCGCTCGAAAATCGCCGGGCGGCAATGCTGGTCAGGTCTCTAGCGGTGGGCAGCGAACGAGAATGCGCGCGTTGAAATCCCATCGCCCTGTCAGACGTGCACCCGCCGCGCTGCGGTCCAAATATCTGCGCAACCCAAGAAAGTTGGCCCGCTTGGCGGGGCGCTTGCGTCCCTAAGGCCATGAAGTCCCCGTCAACGCGTAGCCGCCGGCGATTCATGCAGGCCCTCGGTCTGGGTGCGGGCGCGTCGCTCCTGGCACCCATATCGAAGCGCCTTCTTACGCGCGCCCTCGGCATGGACGAAGTCCCGAAGAAGCGGCTCATCGTGATGTCGGTCTACATGCTCGAACCGTCCAACTACGTGCCCGTGGAGCGAGGAAACTCCCAAGAAGTGACGGCCCCTACGGTGGTCGACGCCTGGCCGGAGGTCTTCAGCCCCTTGGGTGAATACATGCAGCAGGCCGTCTTCGTCGATGGCTCCCGCAATCACATCGGCACGCACCAGCACCGTTCGGGCACGGCTGCGCTGAGCTGCGTGCGCCAAACGGACGGGAGGCCCGAGCGCATGGGGCCCGCCGGAGCCGCGACGATCGATCAGTACATCGCCGAAACGCTCAGCGCCGAGAGCCCGCATAAGTCGGTCCTTTGGGGCATCACGGGCGACGCCATCGATGGAGGCCGGGAGACGGCCTCGGGGGTCTTCGCAGCCGGCCGCGAAGCAAACCTCTCGCACCACACCCACGCGCGCTCGATGATGGACGCGCTCTTTCCCGATCCCGCGGACGCGGGTGAAATGCCCGCCGACACCAACGGCTTTCGCCCCATTCGGGACCGCCTCCTCGAGGACCTCGCCCGCCTCCGCGCGCGCCTCGCGCCCGAAGAGCGCATTGCCCTCGAGAGCTACGAAGAAGCCATCGTCGAGTTTGACCGACGGCAGGAAGCGCGCAGCCGCGTCAGCTGCGCGTCGCCGGGCATGGCCCCCGAAGACCCCGACGCGCAGGCCCATTTCGAGTCGATGTGCGATCAGTCGATGTTGGCGCTGCGTTGCGGCCTAACGAACGTGATCGGAGCCACCATCGGCACGTCCGGAAGCCACAACAAACACATGGCCGCCTATCGGGAGATGCATGAGCGCACGAGCAGCCCGACGGGTGAGGCGCGCTTCTTCGGCCACGGCGCCGCGTCGAACCTCGAACTGGCCATGGAAGCACGGCGGCACTGGCATCAGGTGCATTTTCGCAACCTAGCGCGCATCATGGATGGTCTACGTGACGTTCCCGAAGACGACGGACGCAGCCTCTTCGATCACACGGCCGTGCTCTACGTGACCGGGAACGGCCACACCAACGCGGGGCACCACGCCGGCGCCGGAAGCAAAGATCTTTGGCCCGCCCTGATCATCGGCGGCGCCGAAACGGGCTTTCAAACGGGCAGCCGCTACATGAGCTGCTCGCACCACGAGGTCCGGGGCGAGCGCTGGGATCTTTCCAACGTGTATCGAACACTGGCCGAAGGGCTCGGCGTCGACAGCGGCGGCTTTGGCGAAGAACCCGTCCAACTCTTCGAATCGGTGCTCGCGTGATGTGCTTCGCCCCCCAAAAAACCTGGCCACGGAAACCGCTGGAATGAGCTCTAGCCGCACGGCCTCTCGCACCATGGCCAAACTGATCGCCCTACCCCAGCGGGATTCGCTCGAGGCGCTCCTTCGAGCCGTTCGCGATGGCGAGCGCGACGCCGGCGGCCGCGTCTACGATCGCTTTGCCGATTCGGTCAACGGCCACGTGCACCGGCTTCTCGGCCCGGACCGCGACCACGACGACATCGTGCAAAACATCTTCGTGCTCATCCTTCGACGGATGCACACGGTTCGTGAAGCGAACGCGCTGCCCGCATGGATCCGGCGCGTCACCGTGTGCGAAGTGCGCGATCACCTTCGCCGCCGCGGTTCGTGGCGACGGGTCTTTAGCGCGAAGGCGAGCGACGTCGTCGAACACACCGAATCCAGCTACGGCGACCCCGCGCGCAGCGAACTGATCGCCCGCGTGGGCCGGATCCTGAGTAGCATGAACGCCGACGACCGCATTTGCTTCGTCCTTCGTCATGTTGAGGGTCATCAAGTGGCGGAGATCGCCGAACTGCTCGGCTCATCCCCCAGCACCGTCAAACGACGCATCAAACGTGCGAGCGAGCGCTTCTTCGCGCGCGCCGAACGCGACCCCTTCTTGCGCGAGTTCGGCCCAAACCCCCAGGCTTTGGAGGAACATCCATGACCGATCCCGTCCTGCAGCACTACCGCGACGCATTGAGCGAAGGCGTGCCCCAGGCCTCGGAAGCCCAGCGGGCCGCCGTCCTCAGCCGGCTCGCGGGCAGCCGGCGCCAGCGCACGCAGCGCCGAGCGGCCTTCGGAATGGTCGCCGCGGCAGCCGTCGGGCTGCTCGCATGGGTCGGCCTTCGGCCCGCCGACCCCGGCATCACCTGCAGCCAAGGTGAGCAGACGCTCGCCGCCGGCGCGTGGATTCGTGCGGACCAAGACGAACGCGTGAGCTTCAGCGATGGAAGCCACTTCGCCGTCGCCGAGAACGCGAGCCTGCGCCTAAGCGCCATGACCCGCGACACCGTTGAGGTCATGGTCGAAAGCGGAGCGATCGCCGTGCACGTTGAACCGAACGGTCCGCGCCGCTGGCGCTTCTTCGCGGGCCCCTTCGAGGTCGAGGTGGTCGGCACGGATCTCGAAGTCGATTGGAGTGCGGATCAGACCCGCCTTCGCGTGGGCGTATCCCATGGGCGGGTTCGGGTGCACGGCAACGGCGGCCGGGTCAGCGTGTCCGCCGGCGAAGAGGTCGAAATGCGAACGGACGGCCACGAACTGCGCACGTTGGCAGAGGCGGAGCCGGAGCCGGTGGTGGACTCGGCTCCGGAACCGGAAGTGAGCGCGCCGGCGCCGGCGGAGTCGCGAGTACGGCCCACGCCGCGTCCGGCGGCCCCGGACTGGCGCGCCCTCGCCGACGACGGCCGTTTCGCCGAAGCGTGCCGCGCCGGCGGCCGCGGC
>JBCCRV010000456.1:0-6276 GCA_039201085.1 Myxococcota bacterium
CAACGCCGCCCAAGGCGCCGACGCCCCGGCCAACGGGCGCGCCCGAGCCGGAAGTTGAGGAGCTCGAGCCGCTTCCGCCCGAGGAGACGAGCCCGTCCGTCGAGGTGAAGCTCGACGCCATTGCGCCAAAGTCGGCGCCGCCGGCGGAAGAGCGAGTCGCGGACGCCGCGGCGCCTAGCGAGGCACCCGCGAAGAAGCCTAAGAAGTCCTCGGCCGTCGTCATTCGCGGCATGGTGCGCGTGAGTGAGTTTCCCAATCAGGGAAGCCAACCTCCCGCAGCGCGCGCCGAGTTCGACGGTGAGCGTACGCCCTTTGACGGCCCTCCTGCCGAAGCGATTCCCCTTGCCCGCGTCGATGCCGCGGTCACGCCCGGCGTCAACGACGTTCCAAAGGCGCCGCGCCTTCCCGACGCGGAGACGCTCGTCAATGCGGCGCCTTTCGACGAACCGTCCGTTGAAATTGAGCTAGACGCCGAGGACGAAGTCGACGATGCGAGCGGGGGTGTGGAGGAAGTCGTCGAGCTCGACGCGACCCTGGAGATGCCGCGCCCATCGTCGCCGCCGCCGCCACCCTCGGCGCCGCGCGTCGAGCCGCCTGCGGCACCCGCTGCGCCTGCGCCTGCCGTTCCTGCGCCTGCGGTTCCTGCGGCCCCGGCAGAGCAGCCGCGCCGTAAGGCGTGGTTTGAGACGTTCTTCAACGACGACTATTTGCGTACCGTGCAGCCGCCGGTGCCAAAGCACGTCGAGCGCGAGTGCGACTTTATCGAGCGGGCGCTCGATCTCGCGCCAGGCGCGACCATCCTCGATGTCGCATGCGGACTCGGTCTGCACGCGATGGAGCTGAATCGTCGCGGCTACACGGTGGCCGCCATCGACCTGTCCGAGTCGATGCTGTCGCGCGCGCGCGACGAAGCGAAGGACCTTGGCCTCAAGGTGCAGTTCCTGCACGGCGACATGCAGGAGATGGTCTTCGACATTCAGTTCGATGCGGTCGTCTGCTGGGGCACCAGCTTCGGCTACTTCGACGACGACAAGAACCGGCAGGTGATTCAGCGTCTGCATGCAGCGCTCAAACCGCGCGGTGTGCTTCTTCTCGACGTCGTCAACCGCGACCACGTGATTCAGCAGCAGCCGAACCTAGTATGGTTTGAGGGCGACGGCTGTGTATGCATGGAAGAGTCGAAGTTCAACTACTTCCACTCACGCCTTCAAGTGAAGCGTACGGTGATTCTCGACGACGGTCGCCAGCGTGAAAACGGCTACTCGCTTCGGCTCTATTCGGCCCACGAGCTGGGTAAATTGCTGCATACGGCGGGCTTTCGCGTCACCGAGTTCAGCGGCCGCATCGCGACGCCCGGCGTCTACTTTGGCGCCGCGTCCCCGCGCATGATGATCGTGGCGGAGCGTCGAGCGAACGCCACGAAGACGATGCCCGAGGTACCGTCGGCTGAAGGTCCGAAGTCCTCGCCGACGAACCCTGCGCTGGCGGACACGGGCGAAGTCACGCCGCCACCGGCCCCGCCGTCCTCGCCGGCACATCCCGCGCTGGCGGGCACGGGCGAAGTAACGCCGCCGCCTGCGCCGCCGTCCTCGCCGGCACATCCCGCGCTGGCGGACACGGGCGAAGTCACGCCGCCGCCTGCGCCGCCGTCCTCGCCGGCACACCCCGCGCTGGCGGACACGGGCGAAGTCACGCCGCCGTCCGCGCCGCCTGCGCCGCCGTCCGCGCCGCCGACGACCGAAGAGTAGGTCCTCAGAAGCGCGCGCCGCTACGTGTGGCTGCATAGAGTCGGAAAGGGCCGTTGCGACGACTGGCGAAGACGATCGCGCGTCCGTCCGCCGACACCCATGGGTCCGTATCCGTTCCGTTTGCGCCCAGCTCCGGTACCGGCTCTTCATCGCCGAAGGGTTGGTCCACGCTGGAACGTGAGGCGCGGAAGATCTCGTTGTCAAGCTCGCCCGGTACGTTGCGGCTGAAGTAAACGACGAGGCCATCGGCGGCGACGTGCACATCGGTTTCCGTGCCCGTTTCGTTCAACCGCTCCAGTGCGTTTGAGGGCGCCCATGCCTGTCCGACAGCGCTGCGCTCTGCGGCTTCGAGACCATCGCGCGGACGAAGCGCCGTATAGACGGCGAAGCGCTCTCCCTGGGAAACGCTGAATCCGAAGCTGTCGCCCGCGGGTCGAATTTCAGCCAACAGTTCGGCGGGCCCCCACGCGTCGGAGGGCGACGCTCGCTGGCAGCGGAAGACTCGATTGCGGCCTCCTGATGAGGCGGTGAAATGCAGAACCAACCCCGACGGAGCGAGCTCCGGCGAGGTGATCTCTTCGTTGCCGAGGAGACGGAGCTCCTCCGGCGGGTCGAATGGATCGCCAACATTCGTGCGTCGCGCAACGAAAAGTCGGGCCTCGCCCGACACCCGACGTTTGAAGTAGATCTCACGAAGGTCCTGGGATAGCGTGGGGTCGTCGTCCGTGCCGTCGCCAAGGCCGGCGATTTCTTGCGGTGCACTGAACGGTCCAATGCCAAGCGGAGCGTCCAACGCGGTGTCGACGCGAGAATCCGATGCGTCGACGCTCGTCTCTGACGGAGCAGGATCTGCCGCAAGGTCTTCGAGGCCGCGGTCCGCTGGGCGCTCCGCCTCCCCGTCTTGGACGTCCACGTCGGAGCGAACCGGGTCAACGGCCGCGTCCAGCTCGATGTAGCCGCAGCCTGCCAGCGCAATGAGAACGACGATGGCGCGACCGTGTTCCACCACCGCAGTGTAGCAGGCGCTCCGTTCGGTATGGCTCGCAGACCGGCGCGGACGTTTAGCTGACCTTGTTCAGCCGCCCGGCCTGCGACGACCTCTGCGCTCTCTCGTCCTAGAATGGCAGTAGCCGTCCTTCGTCCTCGCGCCTTGATCTCGCCCCATCCGAGCGACCGAACAAGGTCCGCTAAACGTCCGCGCCGGTCACCGGTTCAAGGGGCGTGATGATCACGCAGGTTTTCGGCATCGTTGCGGCATTACGCGAAGCGGACACTGCAGATTTGAGCGAAGCAAATCGCCCAGCCGTAGGGCGGTGCGAGGGCGCGCCATCGGGTGACGAATGAGGCTACGAGTAGTAGAAGATGAGCGTGAGCCCTAGGATCAGCGCGGCGTACATCGTCGTCGTCGATGCGCTCCACGGTTGGCCGAGGCGTCCGCGAGGCGGCTCGTGGTGTTCGGCGGCGAGCCCCAGGGCCGCGTCGCGTGCGGCGACCACGAGCGCCCAGGCCCGCTCGCGGGCGTAGCGTGCCAGACCGTAGATTTCGTACACGAAGGAAGGAAGCAGCCGTCGGTAGACGACGTCCGAGTCGAGGTTCTCTCGCGGGAGCTCCGGCGGGTACACGCCCATGCGCATCAGCACAATGAAGGCGAGGCCTGCGAAGAGCAGAAGCTCGAGCATCGTGTAGACGTGCGTTGCGTCGTAGGCGTGGTACTCGGCGGCAAGCTCGGGGTAGGGCAGGTAGGCGTAGAGAAGAGCTGGGAAAATACCGATGCCAATACAGAAGGCGGCCGCGATGGCCATCGCGACGAGCATGTGCGTTGGTGCCTCCTTCACCTTCCAGCCGCCGTCGTGAGAGAAGAACGTGAAGAACGGGATCTTGATGCCCGAGTGGTCGCAAACGCCGGCGCTCGCAAAGAGCAGCACGCCGAAGATGATCGTCAGGTTGACGCCGGGAATGGTCTCTTGGCCTACGGCGGTGATGACCATGGACTTGGTCACGAAGCCCGAAAGGAGAGGGAAGGCGCTGATCGCTAGGGCGCCCACGATGCAAAAGGCCGTCGTTATCGGCATGCTCTTGTAGAGGCCGCCGAGGCGTGATGCTTGAATCGTGCCCGTCCGGTAGAGAACGGCGCCCATGCTCATCAGCAGCAGGCCCTTGTAGAGGATGTGCGCAAAGGCGTGCGCGGCAGCGCCGTTGAGCGCCAGTTCCGTGCCGATGCCGATACCGACGACCATGTAGCCGAGCTGGTTGTTCAGCGAGTAGGCCAGCACGCGCCGCATGTCGTTTTCAATGACTGCGTAGAAGATGGGGAAGACCGTCATCACGGCGCCCACATAGATGAGCCAGTGGGTGCCGGCGAAGCCGCGGGCAAGGGCGTAGATGGCGAGTTTGGTGGTAAAGCTGGCGAGAACCACGGTGCCGCTGACCGTTGCTTCCGGGTATGCGTCCTGCACCCAGTTGTGCAGAAGCGGGAACGCGGCCTTGATGCCGAAAGCGAAGAGGATCCAGCCAATGCCCGGCGCATCGAGGCCGAGCTCGGTGAACGTTTCAAAGGCAAGGCTACCGGTGGCGCGGTAGTGCAGCAGCGCGCCGCCGAGCAGGGCGACGCCCGAGCCCACCTGCACGATGAGGTAGCGCATGCCCGTGCGAAACGCGCGCTCCCGTCGTTCCGGTTCGTCCAGGCCGCGGGCCCAGATCAAAAAGACGGAGCTCAGCGCCGTCAGCTCCCAGAAGATAAAGAGCGTGATCAGGTCGCCGGCAAAAGTCGCGGCAATGGCCGAGCCCGCGTAGATCAGCGTGGCCACGTGTTCGAGCGCGCGCTTTACGTGGAGCGCGTAGATGCAGACGATGATCGCCGCGATGTGAAAGATGACGCCGAAGATGCGGCTCAGGCTGTCGAAGCGAACAAGGTCGAGCGTGTAGCCAAAAAGCGTGGCGGTGGCGTGGTCGCCAAGCGAATAAACGCTCAGCTGCAGCAAGCTCAATACGGGAAGGGCAATAACGTACGCGCCGCGCGCCCGTCCCTTGACAAAGGGCACGAGCAGCGCGCCGAGGAGCATGATCTCACCAGGAAAGAGACGCCCAGCGAACTCGACAAGGTCGTTCACAACTCGTCTCCCCCATCATCAGAGCCGTCTCCGTCTCCGTCTCCGTCTCCGGTACCGTCTCCGTCTCCGTCTCCGGTACCGTCTCCGTCTCCGTCTCCGTCTCCGGTACCGTCTCCGTCTCCGTCTCCGACTCCGTCTCCGACTCCGACTCCGTCTCCGACTCCGACTCCGACTCCGTCTCCGGTACCGTCTCCGTCTCCCCCGACACCTGCGCCCCCGCGACCCCGGCTCCGACGCCCACCATCAGCAGCCCAAGCGCCACAAGCACCCAAACCCGCCACAGCGCAGGCGCTTTCCGACTAAACTGTCGACCCGTGCGCGGCCTCAAGAACGCAGCTTCCAGCCGCGACTCAAAAGCTGCGCGCAAATCGCCAGCAGGACGAAGAAGAGCGCCGCAATGAACGCCCCGGCCTGTTCCACGGGCACGTCCGAGATGCCCAGCAGGCCGTATCGGAGTCCGTTGACCATGTAGAGGATCGGGTTGAAGCGCGACACCGTGCCCCAGGGCTCGGGCAGCATATCGACGCTGTAGAACACGCCGCCCAGGAAGGTGAGCGGCGTCAGCACAAAGTTTGGAAAGATGCTCAGGTGGTCGAACTTTTCGGCCCAGAGCGCGGCGATGATGCCGAAGGCCGCGAAGCAGCCGCTTACACCGAACGCGAAGACGAAGACCCAAAACGGATGGGCCATGCGAAAGCCCGTAAAGAGGCACGCGACCACGTAGACCAACGTGCCCACGATCGTGGCGCGCAGCATGGCCGCGCCGATGTATGCGATGAGCATCTCCGACGCGCCGATCGGAGCGATCAAAAGGTCGACGATCGTCCCGTTGATTTTCGACTGAAAGAGGCTCGAAGTCGTGTTCAGAAACGAGTTGCTGATGATGCCCAGCATGACGAGGCCTGGGATCACAAACTCGATATAGGGAACGCCGTTGATCTCGCGAAGCCGCGAGCCGAGGGCCACACCAAACACGAGGAAGTAGAGGCTCGTGGTGACGATCGGACTGAAGACCGTCTGCATCCACACCTTGGAGAAGCGGCGGATTTCCTTGGTGAGCAGCGTGCGAAGGGCGATCGTGTTCACGGTTTTGCCTCGGCCCCGTGCGTGTCTTCGCCGGAGTGAATGAGGTCGACGAAGATCTCCTCAAGGTTCTTCGCGCCGCCGCCGCGCGCCATCATCGTGTCGCGATCTTCAACGACGAGCAGCTCGCCTTTGCGAAGGACGCCAATGCGGTCCGCCAGTTGCTCGGCCTCTTCCAAGTAGTGGGTCGTCAGCACGATCGTCGTGCCCTGCTCCCGAAGTCGGCGCACTTCGGTCCAGAGCTCCTTGCGCAGCTCGACGTCGACGCCCGCCGTCGGCTCGTCGAGGAAGAGCAGCTTTGGTCGATGCACGAGCGCCTTGGCGACCAAGAGCCG
>JBCCRV010000457.1:0-6273 GCA_039201085.1 Myxococcota bacterium
GAAGAAGGCGAGCTCATCGGCGAAGACCAAGGCGAGGGCGAGGGTGAGGAGGCCGAAGACGGCGAAGAGCCCGTCGACGCAGAAGCGGCGCCGGAGCCAGAGGACACGAGTGCGATGGAGACCCCGCAGGTCGAGCGCCCAACCATGATGGGTTTGACTCCGATGGGCTTGACTCCGATGGGTGCGACGATGGCCGCCGCCGTTATGCGAACCCGTTCGGTCATGATGGCGCCACCTGCGATGGCCGAGCCGGCCGCGATGGACGTACCGTCCAACCCTTTCAAGTAGCGTGTCGGCGATTCGCCTTCAGCAACGCGGCGGCACCCATTCGGGTCGTTCGCTCGTGTTCGACGCGAGCCCGGTTCGCATCGGTCGTCTGCCGGAATGCGAGCTTGCGCTCGACGCGCACGCCGACCTCGACGTGTCCGGTCAGCACGCCGAACTGCAGCGGGACGGCGAAGGATGGACGGTCGTCGACGCGGTCAGCCGAAACGGCACCTACGTCAATGACGTGCGGGTCGGCCGGCACCGCCTGAAGGCGGGCGACCGCATTCGTCTGGGTGAGAACGGCCCCGTGTTCGAAGTGCAGTTCGAGGCGTCGAAGGCGATTCCGCCGGAGCACGCCCGCTGGGCGCCGGGCGGTGCGGCCGCGCAGCCGCCGGCGCCTGCTGTGGGGGCGGCCGCCCCGTCTTCGGCGCAGCAGCGCTGGGGCCCGCCTGCGTCGGCCTCGGCGCAGACGCCGTCGGCTTGGGGAACGGCTGCGCAGCCCTCGGGGGGCGCTTCCGGTTCCGCCTCGCATGGCGCGCCGCAGTCTTCGCCCGGCGCAGCGCAGCCCTCGTACGGCGCGCCGCAGTCTTCGCCGAGCGCAGCGCAGCCGTCGTACGGCGCGCCGCAGTCTTCGCCCGGCGCAGCGCAGCCCCCGTACGGCGCATCGCATGCGTCGCCGCAGCCCGCCGGCGCCCCCAACGCGGCGCCGAAACCAAGCCGACTTCCCTGGGCCATCGGGTGCAGCGTTGCGACTTTGGCGCTGGCTGTTGTGGTGGTCGCGCTCTGGGCTGTCGTGAGCAGTGGTCCTTTTGACGCGACGGCCGTCGCGGTCGCCAACGAACCGGCGTTGGTTCATCTCGTCGCGGGCGAGGGCGCGCCGCCGCTCTGCAGTGGCGTTGCCGTTGGCGACCGGCTCGTCGCCACGAGCGCCGCATGCATCGATTCGCTCGAGTCGCAGCAGCAGACCGGGGTGTTCGTCACGGTGCGTGCGGCGCGCCAGCGCCTCAACGTGGAGCGGCTTTGGCGGCATCCGAACGCGAGCCCGGGAATTGCTGCGTTTGACGTGGGTCTGGTGCAGACCGACGCGACTGTGCCGTTGGTCGCGAACCTGGGCCGCTCGCCCTTGGAAAGGGACCACGCCGTGGCCCTCGACCGCCAACCGGGCGGCGTGCTTTCGACGCCCGTGATCTACGCGGCGGGCGCCGAGGAAGCGGTGCTGGGCCACGCCGCCGCGGGAGTTCGCGGAGGTACGCCCCATTTCGACCGCACGGGCTCGGTCGTCGGCTTGGAGGTGGGCCTGGGAAACCGTATGCAGGTCGTCGGCATCGATGCGGTGCGCTCGCTCATTGCAGGCCTTGAAGCCAACCCTTAGGAGGGAGGTCTTCGAGCGCTGCGAACCGGCCTTTTGCGCGTGGAGCGGTGAATGCTAGGCCTGGCGTCGGCCAGCGACCCGGGACCGTTCTCCGGCAGGCCGAATTGGGGGGAGCGTGCGCGCCGCGCCGACTCGAAACAGAATAGGCGGACGCCCGTCGCCGTCTGCTTTCCGGGCTTGCGCTCGTTGGCTGAGCCGTTCAGAGCCCTAAAGGACCTTCGAATTCGTATGAAACACCTACAAAAGAGCCTTCTTTCGCTCTCCCTCGTCCTGGTGACGGCCGCTGGAGCGGGCGCCCAGGACGTCGCTGTGGTGCAGCGGTTGGTCGAGCAGGGCAGCATGCCACGGGACGTCGCCAGGCGTTTGGTACGCACCATTGACGCGGCCCTCGAGGCGAACGCTGCCGGCGGTGGCGACAGCTACGACGATCTGCGCCAGAAGGTGAACCAGGCCATCTTCGGCGCGTCTGCCGGTCCCGGCGACGGCCCTGCGGAGTACCAACAGCGACTCGCTCAGGTACTGGAGCGCATGCGAAGCGGCATGGACCTCGCGGTCCTCACTCAGCTCTTTGCGCCGGGTCGCAACGCGGCCGTTCTCTGCGCCAACCGCTACGGCGTAACGATGGGTGAATGCGACGCGTTGCTCGCGGCGGCGTCGTTGACGCCGGCCGCGCTTCCGTACCTCGCCCCGGACGACGGCGCGGCACTGCAGGGCGTGCTTCGGCGAACACGCGTGCGTCGGCGAACGGCCCGGGAGATCGCCACGAAGCTTCGAGAAGCCATGCTTGGCGTGCCTCGCTCGCTTCAGAACAATGCGGACGGCCGTCTCATGCTGCAGCTCCTCGCTGCGTGCCCAGGCGGGTCATCCGACCGTGAGTCGCAGATCCGCGCGTGGCACATCGGACCGACCGAAGGCATGGCGGAGTGTATCGCCGGCGCCGTGGCGACCCGTGGCGGCGCTGAAGTGGCGGCGCGGCTCTTTTCGATGAGCCCCCGGGCGGCGGAGGCCTTCCTTCAGTGGGGCGCACCTCAGGCGCCACCGCCGCCGAACAACAACGTCGTCGCTAACAACACGGCCAACAACAACACGGCCAACAACCGTCGACGAAACGGCCGCGGGCGCCGCGGCGGTCCGCAAGTCACCGAGATGTCCGCCGCTGACGCCCTTCGCAACCAAGGTGCCGCCTTTGCGCGTGCCGGACGGATGGAGAATGCGCTCGCTGCCTATGAAGCGGCCATTCAGTCCGATCCGAACCATGCGGCGACGCATGCGGCCCTCGGGCGCGTGAAGTTGGCCATGGGTGATTCGGTGGGCGCCATCAACGCTTACCAGGCTTCGCTCGCGATCAACGCGCAGGATGCGAACGTGCTCGTGGGTCTTGCTCGCGCCTACGTCGCGAACCGTCAGAACGACGCGGCGGTCGCCAGCCTCCAGCAGGCGATGCGGGTCGACTACAACAACATGGCGGCTCGCGAGGGTCTGCGTGCCCTGGGCGGCGAAGCGCCTGCGCCGCCCCTGCCGGAAACGCCCGCGCGCGACGCCATTCTCGCCACCATGCAGCCCCTTCGCGGCGCACTCATCGGCTGCGCCCCGCAGTTCTCGGGGCAGGTCAGCTTTCGAATCGCTGTGCTCGGCGCCACGGGCGAGGTTTCTGAAGTCGGTGCTCAAGGCGAGATGAGCGAAGACGAGCGCTACTGCATGGAGAGCGTCGTGCAGAGCGCGCGCTTCCCACGCTTCACGAACGAAACGCTGTCGATCACCTACCCGTTCCGGCTTTCGCCCGAATAGCGGGCGCCGCGATCACCGCCGATTGGGCGAACAGAACAGGAGTGGACGATGGTTTTTTCGTGCCCCGCTGCGATGAAGGGGGTCGTGGCGACGGTCTTGGCGCCGGATCCACGCATGAAAGACCCAACCTTTCGTGCGGGCTACGAGCTCGGGCGAAAGCATGGGCGTAGGTTTGGCTAGCGTGCGGAGGTACTAGTACCTCGCGGGTTTTTTGACGGCGTGCACTGCGCTGTGGGACCTGTAGCGCTGGAGGCCAAGAATGAGCGGAGCGCGCGTAACGGACGCGGTGGAGTACAAGCAGCGCCACGGAAAGGACCGCGATGCGGTGCGAATCGTGCGCGGTCGCCGACCGGATCGGCTTCGCTGGCGAAGCGCCGTTTCCAAGCTCACGGCGTCCGCCGGCCGCATGCGCGGCATGACGCGGACGCGCGTCGAAGAACCGGTTCGCGAGGTCGTCCTCGACCTCCGCGACGGTGGCCTTCGCCAGGAAGTCGTCATCGACGCTCGCCGCTACAACGTCGACCTCGACCGCGGCGAGGTGCTGCCCTTTCACACGATGGGCGATCTGCGACGCTTTGCGTTTCTCGTGGGCGCCGACGTGCGCACGATTCAGCAGTACGTGGCCCTTCCGGAAGACTTCATGGCGCCCGTCGACACGGCTGCGTGCATCCTCGTCGGCCGCGCGATGGCGAACCACCATCGGCGCCGCGCCCAGCGGACCTGGCTTGAGCTTCCCGACCCGGACGGCCCGGCGCGCATGCGCCAGCATCACCGCTACTTGGCCGAGCGTGCGGGCCACGACTCGGATCTGGCGAGCCGCTGGCAAACGCTGGCCGATCGCCTGCTTCGTCCGTGAGTCTGCGTCCAGCGCCGCCTATCCGTCGGGCTCGCAGGTTCCGTCGTTGCATACCAGGGGAGCGCAGCAGTCGGCGTCGTCGCGGCAAGCCGCGCACGCGCCATCTACGCACCCTTGCACCGGCGGGCACTGGTCGCAGCGGTCGCAGCGCGAAGGCGTGGGGCAGGCGCTGTCGGTCCGGCTGACGCTCGTGTCAAAGTGCACGCGCAGCGACTCGGCGTCGATGCGGCGCGCGAAGAGGGCGCCGAAGACCTCCGTCTCGGCCGCCAGCACAAGCTGGGCATCGGGCGCGTAGAGGTTGGCGGCGAGGCGGGCTTCCGACTGCAGGTTGATGGTGCCGGCGCCGCCTACGTAGAGGCGCACGCTCGCCGGCGATTCGGGACGGCCAATGCGCAGGTCGCCGGCGCTGACGATGTTGCCGGCGATGAAGAAGTCGAGCTCGCCACCATCTTCTAGCTCGATCGTGAGGGCGTCGGCGGCGAGGTCGTTTTCGACAAAGATCGCCACCCGTCCGGCGATGCGGAGCGTGATCGGGGCCGTGGCTCCAACCGAGTCGAGGTAGTAGCGGCCGCACTCGAGGCGCAGCGTTTCCGTTGAAAGCACGTTCGCGAGGGCGGTGGGCGATAACCCGTCGCCGTTGTCGTTATCGGCCCGTACGGACGCGACGAAGGCGGCGATGTTGAGCCGTTCTTCGCCGCCGCAACCGCAGGGGGGCTCGACGTTCACGCTTTCTTCGAGTGTGCCGCCGACGTCTGACGCCGGGGCGTTGACCGTCGCGCCCGCCGGAACGCGAAGCTGGCCGCCAATGCGCAGGTCATCGACCTGCACGTCGCCGTTTACGTCGGCGTTACGATCGACATGCACGAGCGGGCCGACGAGACGGCCGTCCAGGCGCAGGTCGCGGGCGACGCGTAGCTCGGCGGCGCCGGTCCAGTCGCCGCTGGCGGTCAGCGAACCGCCGATGGTCCAGTTGCCGCCTGCGTTGATGCGTCCGTTCACGCCTACGGCGCCCCCGGTTTCGCCGGGTGCCGAAAAGGCGCCGCGCGTTGAATCGAACGAGTCGGTGCGAAGGTCCGTGGCGACGATGCCCTCGCACGCGCACGTGGCGTAGCGAAAGAGCTGAGCCGGTAGGCGGGGCAGGCAGCGCGTCTCGGCACCCTCGCCAAAGATCAGCGGCGCGCCTTCGCAGAAGGCCACGCGTCCTTCGCCCGCGTCCGCTCCCTGATCGCCCTGTAGGCGTGCGACCACGTCGACGCTGGAGCAGGCCAGCGCAACACAAGCAAGGGTAAGTAGGGCTCCGCGGCGCGACGCGGACGGGGGCGTCATTCAGTGAGTTGTAGCAGCCGCTGCCGCGCGCGCACCGCCGCGCGGCTTGAGGGGTGACGATTCACCAGGCGCTCCAGAGCTTGGCGCTCGCGGGCCCGCTGGCCCGTCGCCGCGTACGCCGTCGCCAAGCCCTGGCGAACGGTCAGGTCAAGGCGACCTTGCGGACGCAGGCGGCTCGCGCGCTGAAAAAGGCGCGCCGCGCGCGCCGGACGGTTCAGGTGTTCGAGCTCAAGGCTGCCGGCGGCGACGGCCGCCGAGTAGGCCTCCGGCGACGCCCGTTCGGAGACGCGCCGGTAGAGGGCGGCGGCTTCGCGGTAGGCGCCGGTGCGGCGAAGCTCGTTCGCTTCGCGCAGCAGGTCGCGCGTCGAGGGCGCCCGCGCTCGCGCGGGCAGCGCGGTGCTCGCTTCGTCGACGCTCGCTTCGGCCGCTTCGTCTTCCGGCTCCGGCTCGGGGACGTCCGGAACGGAAAGCTGGGGCGTGGGGGCCGCGTTCGTGGGGGGCGCGATCGTCGGCGCCGGCGCAGCGGGCGCTGGCGATTCGCGCATGACGTAGACGAGTGCTGCGGCCATCGAACCGGCCAGAAAGAAACCCACCAAGAGGCCGGCGGCGGCGCTCCATCCGGGTGAGAGTCCCCGCCGCTTCGGAGGTGCGGCCTCCGCCTCCC
>JBCCRV010000458.1:0-6255 GCA_039201085.1 Myxococcota bacterium
AAAGTGCATCCCGCGAAAGTGGGTGTCCTTTCCGGCTTCGGCTAATTTCCGGTCGAGGGGGCGTAACGTGCATCCCGCAAAAGTGGGTGTCCTTTCTACTCTTTCCTCAAGGTTCTCCCGCAAAAGTGGGTGTCCTTTCTACTCTCTTCAAAGTGCATCTCCTTTCTACTCTCTTCAAAGTGCATCCCGCGAAAGTGGGTGTCCTTTCCGGCTTTCCGGCTTTCAGCCGCCGCGAAAGTGGGTGTCCTTTCCGGCTTCCCGCTTTCCGGCTTCTCTCTTTTCAAAGTGCATCCCGCGAAAGTGGGTGTCCTTTCCGGCTTTCTCAGAGTGCATCCCGCGAAAGTGGGTGTCCTTTCCGGCTTTACTTTCCGGCTTTCAGCCGCCGCGAACTCTGGCGTTCCCGCGCCCTAGGGCTGCGTGAACTCGAGCGTGTAGTTGAACGGGCGTTCCGATTCACTGGTGGTTGCGCTCACGTAGTAGGTGCCTTCGCGAAGGCCGCTGGTGTCGAGCACGGGACAGAACTCGCCGTCGGCGAACGTGCCTTCGGCAATGCGCGTCGTGCCGTTCGCCGCGAGCAGCGCCAACTCAAAGAGCGGCGTGGTCGATCCACAGGCCAAACCTCCTGGTCCGCGCATGGCGACGTTAAGGGACGCGCCCTCTTCAAGTTCCACCACGAACAGATCTTGGTCACACTGACCACCCAGCACGCCGCTCACCGCGCCAACGCCGCCGATGAGGTGATTTGCACCCGTCGGGTCATCGTTCGGTTCGAGCTCCGCCATGCCGTCGCTCAACTCGACCCGGCAGAGGCTGTCGCACCCGTCGCCGTCGTCCGTGTTCCCGTCGTCGCACGTTTCGCTGTGTTCGATCTCAAGGTTGCCGCACGTGGGCCGAAGGGCCACGAGCTGGTACGTCGCACCGCCGGTCAAGCGGCTGTCGATGCCCACGAAGTACGTGCCGGCGCGGGGCGCGACAAAGGAGAGGTGTTCGTCCCTCCCCGCGCCGCAAAGGTCGATCGCATCCCCCGCCATGCACCGGCGCGAATCGCACGATGAATCGAGGATGTAGATCGCCGGGTTGAGGCCGCTGCTGCTCGCGGTGCTCAAGTGGAAGTGCCACTTCTCGCCCGCTTCCATCGCCACGCCGAAGAAGCCGTCGTTGCCCGGTGCGTCGGCGCCGGAGCAGAAGCCGATGTCGCTAATGTCATCGCGAAGGCCCGTGAGGTCGATCGGCACGTCCTCCAGGTTTGTCGTGATCATCGGAACGTCGCCCGCGCACGTCTCGGCCAACACCAAGGCGCCTGCATCGACCCCTCCGGCGTCACCGGCGGAAGCGTCCAGGAGCTCTTCGGGAAAGTAGTCGCATCCGAAGGCCGCGAATAAGAGAATGAAAAGAGGCCGCATCATTGCACGTAAGGGTTGGTTTCGAACGCCGGTTCGGTTCCGTTAGAGTCCATCGTTGCCGGCTCCGCGCTCGCCGCGGCAGGCTCCGCCGAAGATGCCATGGAAGCTTCCATGCCCCGAGCTTCCGCGCGCCGTTCTGCGCGCCTCCGTCGACGCGCACTTGCGGCGCTCTGCTCTGCGCTCGTCGTGTCTTGGTGCGCAGCCGGCTCGGCTTCATCTGCTGCATCTTCGCTCGCGGCTTCCGCTGCGCGCGCAGCAGTTTCTTCGCTCGCGGCTTCCGCCGCGCGCGCAGCAATTTCTTCGTTCATCGCTGCCGCCTCCGCCGCCGCCCGCTCGGCTGCCGCCTGCATTTCCTGAACCGTGCGCGCCGCTTCCCGTGCTTCCGCCAACTCCGCCTCGAGGCGCGCCGCGGCACTTGCGCCGCTGCCGGCTTCAGCGCCGGCCGCCCCTTCGCTCTGGTGGTAAAGCATGTAGCCGGCCACCGAGCTCATCGCGATACCCACCAGTGCAAGCCCGAACGCAACGCGGCGCCAGTAGGCAGGTGAAGCTCGCCGGCTTGGCGCCGGTTCGGATGTCGAAGGGGCAAGAAGCGTCGGTGCGTCCGGAGTCGCCGAAAGCGCCGATTGGGAATGGGGCGTTTCATGCCACGGGCCGCTCTCCCCGGCCTTTTGCGCCGGCCGCTCCGCGGACGTGCGGCTCTCGTCCGCGGTGGGCTCTTTGAGCAGCGGCACGGCGTAGATGTCGCTCTCTTGCATCGGTCGCGTGCTCGCTTCACCGATCGCCGACAAGTGCTCTTTGATCGCCCGCTTACGCGTCGCAATCTCTTCCGCGAACGCTTCGTGCATGAAGTCCGCGACTTCCTCCTGCGTGGCCACCAAACCCGCGGCCCGTGCCGCGCCTTCCACTTCCTCGAACATCGCGCGGCCGCTCGCGAAGCGCGCATCCAACGTCCGCTCGAGGGCCTTCCCGCAGGCCGCATCCAGCGGCGCCGCTTCCGGCGATTCGGTCGATGGAGCCAGAATCGGATCGTTCACAACGCGAAGCAGCGTCGCCGCCGGTCCGCCCTCGGTGCGAAAGAGCATCCGCCCCGCGAGCACCTCCCAAAGCACGACCCCGAGCGCAAAGATGTCCGCGCGCTTGTCCAGCTCGGCGGCGCCCTGCGCCTGTTCGGGCGCCATGTAGCAAGGCTTCCCTTTGATCATGCCCGGATGGGACGATGTGATCCGTTCCGCAGCGCGCGCCACGCCGAAGTCGGTGATCCGACCGGCACCGTCGAGCCCAACCAAGATGTTCTGTGGCGACACATCGCGGTGCACGATGTTCAGCGGCTCGCCGTCGTCATTCTTCAAGCGATGGGCGGCCGCGAGCCCGCGAACCGCATCGAGCCAAACGCGAAGGCCGATGCGAATGCGCGTCTCGGCGCCGTACGCTTCCAGCTTCTCCAGCACGTCGTCGAGCGCAAAACCGTCGACGTACTCCATCACGATGTAGAGGCCGACGGGCGCCCGATCGACGTCGATCACGCCCACGGCGTTCGGATGATGAAGCTGCGACGCCAGTCGGGCTTCATCCAAGAGCATCGACGCAAACTGGGCCTCCGTGGCCAGATGCCGATGCATGAGCTTGACGGCGACCAAGCGCCGAAAGCCGCCCACGCCCTCCAAGCGCGCGAGGAACACCGTTCCCATACCGCCGCGCGCAATCTCCGCGACGATCTCGTAGCGTCCGAGCAGTCGGCGTGACGGCGCTCGGCTTTGGCGCTCGCTCATTCGAACCGTCCGATGGGTCCGGAGATGGCGAGGCCTCCGCCGTTTTCGTCCATCCAAACGGACGGGAGCGTCTCGGCGACGTCTTCGTCGCCCCCCCAGTCCGTGGCAAGCGATGCGATGAGCACCGTTGCGATCGCGCAGGCACCCACCGCAGCGCCGAGCACGGCCGTGCGCCGCACGCGGTCTTGGCCGTCCTCGAAGCCCTCGCGCGTGGGGTTGGCCTTGTAGTCGTCGCTGGCGTTCCCAACATCGACGAGGGACCACACGAGCGTTCCACCGAGCGCCACGGTGATCCCCGCGCCGACGTAGGTCCAGGCGGGCGAAATGCCGCGCGAAGTGGGCTCCGTCGCCGGACCTTGATCCGTTCCCGAAGCCGCCGGCGCAACCACCGAGGGCGGAACCACATCCGGCGCCGGCGGGCCGGTCTCTTCGCGGGGAGTTTCCGAGGGCGCAAGCTCCACGGCCTGAACCGCGCCCGCTTCGACGGCTACATCTTCCGTGGCCTCCGAACCGTCGAAGCTTGCCGCGACCCGATGCGCGCCCGGCTGCACGTACACGAGCAGGCGTTCGACGTCACGGGTCGTCGCCAGCTGGCCATTCACCGCCACCGCGCACGGCGCGGCGCATCGAACATCGAGGCGGCCGAGCGACGCATCGGCTTCCGCGAGCACGCGTCCCGTAAGCTCGATGGTCTCCGTATCGCTCGGGTACGTGCTTGCGGCGATCTGCGAGAGGGTGGCCGCACGGGGGAGCTCGCCGGCGGCCTGGTGGTTTCGGATCGCCGCCCGGATCGCCGCGGGAGCGGGAGCGGCTCGGAAGGCGATTTCAAACAGCTCCGCCGCACGGGCGTACTCCCCCTGAAGCTGCGCGCGTTGGCCCTGTTCAAAAGCCCGGGCGGCGGCCCGCACGTCGTCCGTCTCCTGCTGCGCCTCCACGCGCACCGAGCTCGACAGCAACGCGAAAAGAAGAAAAGCAAGGGTTCGCACAGCCACAGAAGAGTACGCTCTCATCGTACATCTGGCCAGTGCAGGGGTACCGTTCGCAGGTACATAGGTCCGTCCGTTGCGCCACGGGCGAACGTGCACTGGTCGTGGGTGCGCAAGCGGTAAAAACGCTTCATTTTCACGGTTTGACGATGGTCCCGCGCGCGCCCGCGCTTCGGTTGCTGCCCGTGTCGCGCCGACCGTAGACTTGGTCGGGGCGTGTTTCGGCCGATCGGCGGTTGTCCCTCGTTTGTGGACCGCCGCTATAGAGGCGTCCTCATGGCCGCCAGTAGAGCACCGCGGAAGAGCCGTCGAAGAATATCACCCCTTCGCGCACTGCCACCACCCAGCGCTCCGTTTGCTCCGGCGTCCACGTGAAGTTCTCCACCGTCGGTGATTCACCCGCCACCGTCGTGGTCCGCTGCACAACGGTGCGATTTCCCTCTGAACGAACGCTAAGGGTCACGCCGCTGTCGCCGTGCTCGGCGATGTAGTCGCCGAAGGTCGGTCGATCGTTCGGCCCGAGCTCGGCGTACGTCACGAAGTCGGTGCCGGCGAGCACATCGAGGCCCGAACGCCCCTCGTCGACCAGTTCGGTCTGCGGCGGTTCGGTCCCGGACGAGGTCGCCGGCGCCGTCCCATGAGCGGCGGGTACGCCCTCGCTTTCAGGGTGGGCGGACGGCTCGGCAGTGTCGGGAGCGGCCGCGCGTGCTCTTTCGTTCGATGCGCTTCCGCAGGCGACCGAGAGAACGCATGCCACACCTACCCAACGCATGTTCGGATCACATCATGGTTGGAGACGACGTTCAACGTCATCGTCCTTCCGCGCCAACGCCAATACTCCTCTGCGTGTAACGGGATGGTTTGGCGGCTGAAGAGTATCAACGCGCCGTGGCGAACGTCTAGTTCACCGAAGAGCGCCGTGAAAGTGAGCTCGGGTGTCGTTTCGTAGCGCAAAACCAGTGGAGCTCGAAAGCTTGCTCGTACATCAAGGATCAGAGCTGAGGACGTCCACATGCGCTGCGTCGAGTTGGCGAGCGTTAAGCGGGTGCGGCTCACGAGAGAGATGACTGGTCCACAAGCGCTACCTGAGGCTCGCACGATCGAAGGCCCCGGCCCTTTGTGAGAGTTTGAGGTGCTCGGCGGCATCTACGAGAGCGCGGACATGTCGATAGCGTTGATGGTCGGTAGACCGGTTCGACCTTTATTTGATCGCCACGGACCCACCGCTCCCGCCGACCTCGGCGTTGCTCGTCCTTGAAAGGCGCATGCCGTCCTACGTCCTCGCGCCTTGATCTCGACCCGACCGACGAATCCGAGGCAATCAAATAAAGGCTGAACCGGTCTACATAGTTAGTGTTCGTTCTTGAGCTGGCCATGAACGGTTTGGTGACCCTTGCTCCGTAGCCCACTCCTTAGAGTGCCGCCGCAAGCGAAGTCTAAATGACCGACCGCGATTGAGGACACGCCTCGCCGGTCTGAAACGCCACTCTGCGTTTGGTTCCTCCCAACGGTCTATAGCCGTCCTGCGTCGTCCCCGATCGCGGAGCGACGCTTCATCCTCGCCGTTCCATGTCCTCGAATCGCGGTCAGTCATTTAGCATAGTACTACGCACTCGAAGATGATGACGTCGGCTTACATTCGGGACGCTGCCTCGAGGTTGCTCAACTACTTTCAAGCACTGGAGCGTGCGGAGCCGGGCGGCTGGACGGAGCAAGTTCGCATTGCGAAAGACTTCGTCGCGCTGACCCAAGAGCATGAAGACCGGTGGTCGCAAGGTGCGAGTAGGCTGCGCCGGCGAGTGGCTGTGCTGGATGGCAACGGAACGGCGATGCTGGAAGTCGACATCGCCCTCCGGCAGATGGAGGGTGAACGAACGGGCGGCCGAGGCGGAGAACCCTGACCGATCTGGCGGTCTCCGCCGTCCTCCGTACTGATGCGCAATACCGGGGACTCTGCCTAGAGAAGCGAACCGCTAAACTCCCGTCGATGGCGAAAGCCTGACTTTCGATGGCGGCGTTGCTCTTTGGTCACGGGCCTCGGCCCGCTCCCGCATTGCGCCTTGCCCTCAAAAGCCAGGCTCTCGCCCTCTCGGTCCC
>JBCCRV010000459.1:0-6236 GCA_039201085.1 Myxococcota bacterium
ACATCAACGCGCCGGAGGCGCGCATGTACCTTTCGCGGCAGCTCTATGAGGAAGCCCTCCACGTGCAGTTCTATCTGACGCTGCTGGACACCTACGTGCCCGATCCGGAGGACCGCCACCGCGCCTTCGCCGCCGTTGAGAACATTCCTTCGATTCAGAAGAAGGCGGCCTTCTGCATGAAGTGGCTCGATTCGATTCAGGGCCTCGACGAGCTCGAAACCAAGGCCCACCGAAAGCAGTTCCTGCTGAACTTGATCTGCTTCGCCGCGTGCATCGAAGGGCTCTTCTTCTTTGGCGCCTTCGCCTACGTGTACTTCCTGCGCTCGCGTGGCCTGCTCCACGGTCTGGCTGCCGGGACGAACTGGGTGTTTCGCGACGAGAGCGCCCATATGGCCTTCGCCTTTGAGGTGGTGGAAACCGTTCGCCGTGAAGAGCCCGACCTTTTCGACGAGGATCTCAAGGCGTCCGTGCAGGAAATGCTCGACGAGGCCATCGAATGCGAAACGCAGTTCGCCGAGGACCTCCTCGGTGAAGGCGTCGTTGGGATGTCCGTACGCGATGTGCGTACCTACCTCGAGTTCTGCGCCGACCAGCGGCTCGCAACGCTCGGTATGCCCAAGCGCTACCACGCGAAGAATCCGTTTTCCTTCTTGGACCTTCAGGACGTTCAAGAGGTGACGAACTTTTTCGAGCGGCGCGTTTCCGCGTATCAAGTCGGCGTGTCTGGAGAGGTTGTGCTCGATGCGGCCTTTTAGATCGAGAAACGCGGGGCCCCGTTCAGTTGGCGCTTCGGGCGGACGGCTCTGCATTCCAGGCCATTCAGTTCGTTTTGCTCCAGCGTTCGCCTCGGGATAGGACCCGCCATGCAAAGCACTTGCGAGGCCAAGCGGCGGACGGCTGCCCATCAACCTTCCTGCCTGCATTTCCTGGCCGCGTTGCTCTTCCTTTCGGCGTGCTCCGATTCGGAACCGGATGCGCGGAGGGATGCCGGCACCGATGCGGCGCCCGACGCCGTGGCGACGCTGGATGCGGAAGCGGACGCTGCATCCGACGCGCCGGACGCGCAGGCGGACGCTGAGCTCGACGGGCAGATCGACGTGGGCACGGATGAAGGCGTGGACGGAGGCGCGCTGGAAGCTGGCGTCGACGCTGGACTGGACGGCGCACTCGATGGTGGTGCACCGGACGGAAGCGTTCGACCTCCTCCGGACTTCCTCGACCCCTCTGCATACGCGGACCTGATCGCCATCGACGCCGACTTTCCCTTCGGCGTCACGCGCCGCTACGACGCCGACGGCGACATTCTTGGAAGCCGATGGGGGCGGCACGGCGGGCCGATGGTCAGCCTCGGATCGTACGGCGCCGTGGGCGGTCCCGTGGTGGTGCGCTGGACGCCAGCGGACGACGGAGCGTCGCTCGTGCCCATGCCTGTTCGCTTTACGGTGGCGAGTGATTTACCTGCGCGTCTCTTCTACGGCATCGACGGCATGGTCGATCTTCCCTTCGGGGACTCCGCGCTGCTTTCCTATACGGGCTCGGGCTTTCCCTTTCCGGGCGAAGCGCTGCTCTATTCGGCCGACTACGACGTGGTCGTCAGCCGGGCCTTCGCGAACGGCTTCTATTCGGGCGTAGGCGTCAACGCGCCGGGCGGACCCGCCGTCGTATACAGCGGGCTCTCGCCCCTTTCGCCGCGGGAGAGCTCGACAAACGAAAACGGCCTCTACGCCATGCAGGTGTGCGAGGGCGAGCTCGTCGCGGACGCCTGTCCCGCATCCTGGCGCGTCTTTGACTGGGACGGCCTCTCCGGTCCCGTGACGCGAGACAAGGACGGCAACGTCTTTGTGAGCGCATTTATCGGCGGCGGCGACGCGACGGACGTGCTCTTCGGCGTTCGGGCGGACCAGCTGATGGCGGGCGAGCCGGTGACGCCGGCGCGCATCGCGGGCGTGAATACCAGCGGCACGTTTTCGATTGCGGCGCTCGCGCCGACGGACGGCGAGGCCGGATGGCTGCTCGGTTTGGGCTACGACGTGGCGGAAGGCATCTACGCGGCGAACTACCTTGAACAGGACGGTGCGCTTCAGGCTGGAGCGTTTGTGGAGCCCGCCCTTTCGGCCGGCGACGACGTGGATGCGTTCTCCGTATTTGCCGACGACGAAGGCGACCTTTGGCTGGCTCTCGTCACCGGTTCGTCGGGTGTTTACCTCGAGCTTCGGCGAAGCGAGCTTTGACGATGCAGGCGCGTTGGCTCGCGTGCGCGCTGGTGCTTTCCTTCGGCTGCTCGGAGGACGGCGGAATGGTCCTGGAGGACATGCGGGCGTTCGATGGGTCTATGAATGTGATGGACGCGGGGGTCGATGCTGACGCGTTCGACGCAGCGTTGGATGCCACGCTCGCAGACGCCGCGTCCGACGCGCGGATGGATGCTGCGCCGATGGACGCGGCGCCGATGGATGCCGCCGCCGATGGCAGCCTGCCCGATGGAGCTGTGGACAGCGATGTACTCATCGACACCGGCACGCCGGATGCTCCGCCGATGACCGATCCTTTTGCGGACCGGGTGGTGAGCTTCACTCCAGGCGCAGGCGCGGGCTTTGGGGAAGATGATCTGCCGGACGTGGTGCTTGGACCACCGGAGGGCGCGGGCGCCTCCGCCGGAAGCCTGGACGTGCTCTCCCTTGGCGATGGCGGCTGCATTGTCCTGGAGTTTACGGACCTGATTGCCCTAGACGGGGCGGGCGTCGACCTCTTGGTGTTCGAAAACCCCTTTGTCGGGTTCCCCGAACCGGGAATCGTGAGCGTCAGCATCGACGGTGAAGGTTGGAGCACGTTTCCATGCGCGAGCGACCAGCGCGACGAAGGCTTTCCCGGCTGCGCCGGCACCCAGCCGGTGTTCTCCTCGTCGGCCAACGGCATCGACGCCACGGATCCAAGCGTCGCTGGCGGAGACGGCTTCGACCTCGCCGACGTGGGCCTCGAGCGCGCGCGCTTCGTACGGGTATGCGACGCGGGCGTGTCGATGTACGCAGGCATTAGCGGCGGCTTCGACCTCGACGCCGTCGCTGTCGTCAACGGCGAGCCCGCGCGCTAAGCGACCACGATTCGAGGGTACGCCGATGGAGCCTTCGCAAGGCTATCCGCCTCGGCGAAGCGGGTGCGCCGTCGCGTAGAGTGCGTCATCGATGGCGGCAGTGCGTTCCCTTGCCAGCCTTGCCGTCCTTCTTCTTGCAGCGTGCGGCGGGAAGACTGGACTGTACGCATCGGACGCGGATCCGCCGGACCGCTCGGCCGACGTTGCCAAACTCGAGCTGGGGCGTCCGGATCTTCGCCCGCCGGATCCGCCGGACGCCGCCCCACCGGACCCCACCGGAGCGCCCCATCGACTTGGGAGTCGACTTCGGGGACCTCGGTGCACCGGACGAGGTTTGTTTGCCCTTTCGCTCGTCTGCGGGCCTGGCCGATCTCGATCTCTTTTTTCTTGTTGATAGCTCCGGCTCGATGGACGAGCCGACATCCCTTGGGCTCAGCAAACTTGAAGTGACGCACCGCGCCATCGAATTCTTCCTCGCGTCCGTCAGTGGAAAAGGGTTCAGCGCGTCCCTGCGCTCGTCGAGCCGGCCCGCGTGCTTCGTGAAGGCGTCGCTGACGGCCAGAGCGGCGGGCGCCTTGAGGCGAGGCCGCCGGGGGCGGGGCGATTCGATTGGCCGGTGGGCGTGCCGGAAGCTCGACGGACTTCTTGCCAACCGACGGTTAGCGCAAGACGGCAGAACCGCTAGAATCGAGCGGCGATGGACGGCGGTGCACCCCCAGACTGGAACGTGGAGAAGAGCGCTCAGCTCTACCAGATCGATGGATGGGGCGATCCTTACTTCAGCTTCAACGAAGCGGGGCACGTTGAAGTACGCCCCGACCCGCTTATCGACCGCGGCATCGACCTCTACGAGCTTACGAAGCAGCTGCAAATGCGCGGGCTCGACCTGCCTCTTCTGATCCGCTTTCCCAACATTCTGCAGCACCGCATTCGCCTGCTGAACGAGTGCTTCGCCACGGCGATTCGCGAATACGAATACCCCGGCCGATACCGCGGGGTCTTTCCCATCAAGGTCAACCAGCAGCGGCACCTCGTAGAGGAAATCGTCAGCGCGGGTCAGCCGTATGACTACGGCCTGGAGGCGGGCAGCAAGCCCGAGCTGCTCATCGCCCTCGCCACGATGGAAGACGAGGACGGGCTCATCATCTGCAATGGGTACAAGGACCCGGCGTACATCGAGACCGCGCTTATCGCCCAGCGTTTCGACAACCAAGTCATCATCGTGCTTGAGCGACCGGACGAAGTGGACTTGGTGCTCAACGTAAGCGAGCGCTTGGGCATTCGGCCGACGCTGGGCGTGCGCGCGAAGCTTTCAAGTCGCGGCATGGGTCGCTGGGCCGACTCGGCGGGCGACCGCGCAAAGTTCGGCCTGACGACGTCCGATATGGTTCGAGTGGTGGACGAGCTCGAGCGGCGCGGCATGAGCGACTGCCTTCAGCTGCTTCATTTTCACATCGGCAGCCAGGTCTCGAGCATCATTCCCTGGAAGAACGCGCTACGTGAAGCCGCCCACCTCTACGTGGAGCTGCTCAAGATGGGCGCGGGCATGAAGTACCTGGACGTAGGCGGCGGGCTGGCCGTCGACTACGACGGTTCAAAAACGGACTTTCGCGGGTCGATGAACTACGGCGTGCAGGAGTACGCCTACGACGTTGTCGCGTCGATTCAGGAGGCCTGTGAGAAGGCCGAGGTTGCCTGCCCCACGATCGTCAGCGAAAGCGGGCGCGCCGTGGCCGCGTACCAGTCCGTGCTGGTCTTCGACGCCGTCGGCGAGCGCCAAGATGACTTGGGCCGACCAGAACCGCCGCCCGACGGCGCCCATCGCGTGCTCAAGGAGCTCTACGAAACGTGGCGAGGCATTCAGCCGAAGAACGTTCAGGAGTCCTGGCATGACGCGAGCCAGGCCCTCGAAGAAGCGCGCAGCCTTTTCAAGTTTGGGTACCTCGGCCTGCGCGAGCTCGCCGCCGCGGAACGTCTCTACTGGTGCTGCGCTCAGCGGATTCGCGAACGAAAAGCCGGCCTCAAACACATTCCCGAAGAGCTGCAGAAGCTCGATGAGCTGATGGGCAGTATCTACTATTGCAACTTCAGCATCTTTCAGAGCGCACCGGACATCTGGGCGATGGATCAGCTCTTTCCCTTTACGCCGATTCATCGCCTCGATGAACGGCCCACGGTGAAAGCACGCCTCGCCGATCTCACGTGCGACAGCGACGGCATCATCGATAAGTTCATCGACGTCGAAGAGGTCGCCAGCGCCCTCGATGTGCATGTCGTGCGCCCCGGTGAACCCTACTACTTGGGGATGTTTCTGGGCGGTGCCTACCAGGAAACGCTCGGTGACCTTCACAACCTCTTCGGCGACACGAACGCCGTGCACGTGCGTCTCGAAGACTATGGCTACAGCGTCGCCCACGTGATTAAAGGCGACTCGATCGAAGAAGTGCTGCGCTACCTGCAGCACGATCCCGAAGCGATGGTCGAATCGGTGCGCAAGCAAGCGGAGCGCGCCTTGGGCGCCGGCCGCATGAACCTGGAGCAGCTGCGCCTCTTCATGAACCACTACCAGGACAGCCTGCGCGGCTACACCTACCTCAAGAGCAGCGAGTAGATTTCGCGGCTGGCCAGCTGCGCTCGCACCTGTCATGACCTCTCCGGTGCCCCTACGTCGGGCCGCACGGGACCATGCGCAAACTCATCGTTACCCCCACGTACAACGAACGCGACAACCTTCCGGTGTTTCTGGAGCGGGTGTTTGCTGTCGCGCCAGATACGAATGTGTTGGTCGTCGATGACAACTCGCCCGACGGAACGGGCCAGCTGGCCGACGAACTCGCCGCAGGCGACGCGCGCCTTCGCGTGCACCATCGAGCAGGCAAACTGGGCCTTGGCAGTGCGTACAAGGAAGCCTTCGCGATGGCCATCGACGATGGCTACGACGTGGTCTTTGAAATGGATACGGACCTCTCGCACGACCCGCGCTACTTGCCCGACTTTATGGCGGCCTTCGAGGGCGGCGCCGACGTTGTCATCGGCTCGCGCAACATTCCCGGCGGCGGCGTCGAGGGGTGGGGCGTGGGTCGTCATGTGCTCAGCAAGGGCGGCAGCCTCTACAGCCGCACCATTCTCGGCATCGGCATTCGCG
>JBCCRV010000460.1:0-6211 GCA_039201085.1 Myxococcota bacterium
CAGATCGACGGTCGCTTGCTGGGCGTCCTGGGCGTCGTCGAAACCAGCGACGCTGTCTTCGTTGACCAGGTACGCAAAGGCGCCGCCCAAGACGAGGCGAGGTGAGGGGCTGCGAGCGAGGTCCGTGGCGAGCGTCAGGTCCGGATCGCCGAGGAGCGTGGTGTCGACGCGAGCCATGACGCCCACGGCCGCCGGCGACGCCGCCCGAAACTCGCCCAAGAACGCGCC
The DNA here is from genome assembly GCA_039201085.1 of Myxococcota bacterium. GTDB lineage: Bacteria > Myxococcota_A > Polyangia > Polyangiales > Houyiibacteriaceae > JBCCRV01. Next base: position 229 of record JBCCRV010000460.1, read on the forward strand.
GAGGCGGTAGCGAATACGCCCGAGACCCAAAAAGTCTTGCGAACCTAAGGCCACGCCGAAGCGGCGGCCGAGGTGCCAGCGCCGCGCCGCAGTGCTGCGTTCCGGCGCCGCGAGGTTGGCGGCGGGCGTGACCCACTCGCGCAGGAAAGGCAAAAGCATGAGCCCCGCTCGAAACTCCAGATCACGGAGCTGCGTAAACTCGGCGAAGGCATCGACCAAGCGAAAGCCGGGGCCCTCGTCGAAGACGCCCGTGGGCACGCTCGCCTGACCGAACTGAACCACGAGCCGGTTGTGTTCGCCGAAGGCGTGGCCCGTGACCATGAACCAAGCGCGCCGAATCTCGGCGCCCACGCTGAGCTCGCGGTCGCCAAAGGCGTCCTGCTCGTCCGTCAGCGTGCCCCAAACCTGAAAAAGCGCAGACACGCCCAAACCAAAGCGGCCGTCCTCCGTGCCAAAGTTCACGCCCTTTCCAGGCTCGAAGCTCACCTGCGAGCGCGAACCATCGTCCTGAGCTCGAGCCGAAGTTGCAAGGCCGACGAGGGCGACGGTGAGCGAAAGGAGCGCGAAGCGGAAGGTCACGGGGATGTTTACCGTCCGGGTAGGATTCGTGTCCACCTTCCGGACAACGGTACTTTTCCCGGCCCTTGAGGCCCCGCTCGGAACGACGGTGCGAGTCGCGTCGATTCAGCCGCCGAAACGCCAAATGCCGCGGCGCGCTTGCCGCGCTTCGGCCGCGAGAGCCGCAAAACGCTCGGCGTGACGCACGTTTGGCGGCACCGTCAGGGGACGCGCCCAGCCCTCGCGGATCATCTCTGCGTTCACAAAAGTGTCGTCGGCGTAGAGGTAGGCGAGCAACCGGCCGAACCGATCACGGCGCTCCGTATCGAAGGCGAGCGAAAGCGACCGATCCCGCACCAAGCTGCGTAGTGCATCGGTGGCCTCATCCGCGAAGGGCTGGGGGCCGCGGGGTGAGTTCTCCGTTTCCGGCGTGTCGATACCGACGAGCCGCACCCGCTCGCGGCGGCCGTCCAAGCGGACGCGAAGGGTGTCGCCATCCGTGATGGACACGAGCTCGACGGGCACGCGGTCCGCCGGCGGCTCCGGGGCCTCGCCGGAGTCGGCCTCTTCGGGCGCTGCCGCTTCGGGCGCCGATTCATCAGGAGGCGCCGTCGCCGGAGGATCGACGGGGAGCACATGCTCTTCGTGGCAGCCGAGAAGCGAGAGCATCAGCATTAGGGAAAAGGCGAACCGCATCCCGAGAGCTTACACATCCAGCGCGGCGAGTCGACGCGAGGCGCGGGCGCGAACCGCGAAGGGCTGCTAGACCGCGAGGCCCATGCAGGCGATGTACAAAGGCGCGATCAACCGGGACGTGGGACCGGCCGAAGACGGCGAGTTTGCACCGCTGCGCATCGGACCGCTGACGCTTCCCGTACCCGTCGTGCTTGCGCCCATGGCCGGAGTCACGAACTGGCCCTTTCGCATGATCTGCAAGCGCTACGGCGCGGGCCTCTACGTCAGCGAGATGATTACCGCCCGGCCGCTCGTGGAGGGCAATGAAAAGACCCTCAAGCTGGCCGACTTTGGCGAGGGTGAAACGCCACGAAGCCTGCAGCTCTACGGCGTCGATCCGCACTACGTGGGCGAAGCGGTGAAACGGCTCGTCAGCGAAGGACGCGTCGACCACATCGACATGAACTTTGGCTGCCCGGTGCGAAAGGTCACCCGGAAGGGCGGCGGCTCGGCCATTCCCGCCCGGCCGCTGCTGCTCCGCAACATCGTTCGCGCGGCCGTGCAAAACGCCGGCGATGTTCCCGTCACGATCAAGTTTCGCATGGGCATCGACGACTCGCTCCTCACCTACCTCGACGCCGGTCGCATCGGTGAAGACGAAGGCTGCGCGGCGGTGGCCCTGCACGCGCGAACGGCCGCCCAGCTCTACGACGGCGAAGCCCGCTGGGACTCGATCGCCGACCTCAAGTCACGCGTATCGATTCCCGTGCTCGGCAACGGCGACATTTGGGAAGGCTGGGATGCGCTTCGCATGATGCGTCAAACGGCATGCGATGGCGTGGTTGTCGGCCGGGGTTGCCTCGGGCGCCCATGGCTCTTTCGTGACCTTGCGGATGTCTTCGACGGTCGCGAGCCGCAAGACCCTCCGTCCTTCGGCGAGGTCGCGCAGGTCATGATCGACCACGCCCGAGCGCTCGCCTCCTGGATGGGCGAGCTGCACGCGATGCGTGCCTTTCGCCGCCACGCGAGCTGGTATACGAAGGGCTTTCGCGGCAGCGCCCGCGTGCGCGGCGCGCTCGTACGTGTCTCCACCTTCGCTGAGCTGCAAGAGGTGCTCGCACCGCTCATCGAAGAGAACGAGCCCTTCCCGCCGAGCGCGATGCGCGTGAAGCGCGGCAAGACCGCGGGCACGCAGCGGGTCGCGCTGCCCGACGGCTTCCTTGTCGACCGCCTCACCAACGCCATGCCGCCCGTGGCTGCGGCGGGCGATATGCATAGCGGTGGTTAGCGGACGGCGCCGGACGAAGTCCAAGCCGCCCGGCCCGTGCCGCGCCCAAAGGGCGCATGCCCTTGCCTTCCGCTACGCGGAAATGCCCGTGCCCGCTAGGCGGAATGCCTCCCGCTAAACCGCAGCGGCTCGGCGACCAGCATCACAAGGGCAAGGGCAAAGGCAAAGGCAAAGGCAAAGGCAAAGGCAAAGGCAAAGGCAACTACGGGCGGCAGGTGCGGAAGCGCTCGGGGCTGCGCCGCATCTCTTCCGAGTTGATGGCCGGGCACGCGTCGCGCATCGCGCGCTTGAGCACGTCGACCTCGTCCCAGTTGAGGGCCATCGACTCGAAGACGATGGCAAACTCGTCCGTTCCCGTGTTCACGTCGTCGAGCAGCTCCTCGTAGAGCGTGAGTTCGCCGTCGCCGGCAAAGCGGCCCGTTTCCCACATGGCGTCGAAGTTGTCGACGTAGCGTTGAGCGATGTCCGCAAAACGTGGACCGCGAAGGATGACGACGTTTTCCATCGTGCCGTGTTCGGCGTTGTCCGAGAGGTTGTAGCTTCCGGTCATCACGATCTCTTCGTCGACGATGAAGTACTTGTGGTGCATCTGCTCGGCATACGAGTAGTGCCAGCGGTAGCTGTAGTACTTGAAGCGAATGTCGATGCCGGCCTGAAAGAACTCGTAGCCGTAGAGGAAGCCAACGTCGTAGCACTGCTGACGCTGGTTATCGGTGGTCGCCTCTTCGAGGCACTCCTGTCGATTTTCGACCTGACGCGCGTGGCTGGAGGCGCTGATGAACTCCTTCGCGTCCGTGTAGATGCGCACGTCGAGGTCCGGGTTGCGCTCAACGGCGGCGATGAGCGCCTCGGCGACGGGACGGCTGCGGAGGTGGCCCGAAGCGATGCGAATCGAGCTTCGCGCGTTTTCGATCAGGCGCACGAGCTGGTCGGCCACCTCGTCGATGCCGCGGTCGCCAACAAGGCTGAAGCCGCGACCCCAGCGGGCGGACTCGGTGGTGCGAAAGTTCGCCGACGTGAAGTAAGCCTCGACGTCCGCGTCGTCGTTTGCGTCGATGACGCCCTGGCCGATCGGGTCGACGTGAAGCTGCTCGAAGGCTTGGCCTTCGAAGTCGCGGCTGTAGTCCCAAAGCAGGTCGAACTCGCGCTGGTAGCGAAGCATTAGCTCCGCGTGGCCCTCGATGATGAGCGCGTTTTCGTCGTAGCGGTTGCCGGCGGAGTTGGACCAGTTGCCGCTGCCCGTCATGAGCCAGCCGCTCGTGCGCGCCGGGTTGCCGCGGGGCCCGTCCACCAGGACGAACTTATGGTGCATGATCTTGTTGATGTAACGCACGTCGATGCCGGCGGCTTCGAGTCGACCGCTGCGCGTGCCCTCGGGATCCCGTCGCTCGGACTGGGCCGGGTGAAAGATCATGCGAATCGAAATTCCGCGGGCCGCGGCGCGGCCTAGCGCTTCGATGACGTCCGAGTTGCTCATGCTGTACATCGCCACGTCGAGGCTTTCCTCGGCGCCGTCGATCAGCTCTACGGCGCGCGCGAGATGGCTTCGCTCGAAGGGCTGGGGCGAGAAGATCACGTCGGCGCTACCCTCACCGCTGGGCGGTTCGCAGGGCGCCATCGCCGTCAGCTGCTCGAGGGCGACGGGCCCCACCCACGGCACGTCGTCGACCTCCACGATATCGGCGAAGAACACGTCGTCGTCCGTGCCGCGCTGACCGTCGGGCCCGAGCCGGGTCTGCACGATGTTGTTGGCGGCACGGGTGTGAAGGCCGCCCGCGCGAAGCGAATCGGCCGTGATGTCCGGATCGTTCAGCAGGTCCACCACGGCACCCACGGTGCAGGGCGAATGGGAGAGGTCGTCGGCCTTGCCGCCAGGCACGGCCACGGCGTTTTCGCTGTCTGGCGAGGAAGCGCTTTCGGAGGCGCAGCCGACCAAGGCAAGCAGGGTCGAGAGCAGGCGAACGGGGGACTTCGTCATGACCGCCGGTAGAGCAAGAGCCAGGCCAAAAGCAAAGCAACAAGTCTGCGACGGCGCGGCGCAAGAAAGCCTAGTCATTGCGGATTCACGGGCCATCCGCAGGCGATCGCCTGGCTTCAGCGCCTTCCAGCGGACGGGGCATAGGGACCCCAGCTAGGGGAAGAATACGTCCGCTACGAAAAGTGCCCCCTGCTCTCATGCGCGCCTCTTGGCTAGCCCAGACCAAGCGCAGCAGTGGCGATCTGGCAATGGGCTTGGAGTAGCGCTCGTCGCACACTGCAGAAAAGCGCCTGCGCGCTCAGATGACGACGTTTCCGGGCTAGGCTCCGCGCATGACGCCTTCAGGTACCGGAGCACCTCCGACCGCGCGCGCCGCCGACGCGATCGTCGTCGGCATCGGCGAACTCGGCGGCATTTTCGCCAAAGGCCTCCTGCGAACGGGCCATCGCGTGACCCCCGTCGGTCGGAGCTCGACGCTGAGCGCGGCGCTCGAGCGAACACCCGGTGCGGACCCCATCGTGGTGGCCGTCGGCGAAGCGGAGCTTCCGGCGATCCTTCAGGCCGCACCGAGCGCTTGCCACGGGCGGCTCGTCCTTCTGCAGAATGAGCTGCTTCCAGCGAGCTGGTCCTTCCTCGAAGCCGCGCCGACGGTGGCGAGCGTTTGGTTCGAAAAGAAGCCGGGCAAACCGGTCCATCCGATTCGAAGCACGCCAATCAGCGGACCGCGGGCGGAGCCGATCACAAGAGCCCTCTCGTCGCTGGGTCTTCCAGCGCACGTCGTGGACGCCGAATCGATGGTGGAGGCCCTGGTGCTCAAGAACCTCTACATCCTAACGGCCAACGTCGCCGGCCTGGTGGCCTCCGCGGGCACGACGACGGGCGCGCTCTGGAACGAGCATCGGGACCTGGCGCTGCCCATTGCCAAGGACGTCCTGACGCTGCAGCGAAGCTTGGTGGGTCCGGAGGCCGGCGCAAAGCTGGATGGGCAAGCGCTGCTGGACGAACTCGGGGCTGCATTCCTGGACGATCCAAAGCACGGCGCGCGCGGTCGCTCGGCCCCGGCGCGGCTACAGCGCGCCCTCGGCCAAGCTCGGGAGCTCGGCCTTACGCTTCCAGCCCTCGCGCAGGTGGCCCCATGAAGCGCATCGCGGTGTACTGCGCGTCGAGCGACGAAGTACCGGCTGCCTACTTCGAGGCCGCGCGGGACGTCGGTCGCGCCTTGGCGGTCCGCGGCATCGAGATGGTCTACGGCGGCGGAAACGTCGGGCTGATGGGGGCCGCAGCCGACGCGTGCCTCGGTGCCGGCGGCCGTGTGATCGGCGTCATCCCGCAAAAGCTCGTCGACCACGAACGCGCCCACACCGGGCTCTCGGAGCTCTACGTGGTGGACAGCATGCATCCACGAAAGATGATGATGGCCTCGCTCTCGTCCGCTTTCATGGTGCTGCCCGGCGGCTTTGGAACGCTCGACGAACTCTTCGAGG
>JBCCRV010000461.1:0-6208 GCA_039201085.1 Myxococcota bacterium
CCGGAGGAACCGGTGCCCCTCACCCTCTTGCAGTCCGTTCCCGGCCTCTTTCGCGAGGCGGGAATTGAGGATCGCGCCTGCTCGAGCAGCGCTTCCACACGCGCACGAAGGCGCACGACGGCGCGCTGAACGAGCGCTGGCGCTTCCTCGCGAAGACGCTCCACGCAGTCGCGTAGCGAACCCGTGAGCCGCATCAGCTCCGTGGCGAGCGCTTTTCCTTCGCACGCGCGCATGGCGCGAAACGATTCGATCGCTTCGTCCGTCGCTTCCGTGATCGCCGCTTCAAGGGCGGCACGATCCTCAATTCCCGCCTCGCGAAAGAGGCCGGGAACGGACTGCAAGAGGGTGAGGGGCACCGGTTCCTCCGGCGCGAGGCGATCGCGAAGGGCCCGGAGCTGCTCGAGGGCACCTTCGGCCCGCGCCACATCCAGGGTCGGTGCAGCCCGCAGCCGGCCTTCTACGCAAACACGCAGATCGACGCGTCCCCGTCCTACCTTGGCACGCACCCGCGCTTCCGCGGCGGGCAAGAAGTCCACGGCGACGTCGTCGGCGCGCGAACGCAGGTCGAGGTGGCGATGATTCACGCTGCGCAAGACGACGTCCACGGCGAAGGCCCCACGCTCCACGCGCCCGCTTCCGTGGCCGGTCATGCTCTCAAGCTCACCCATAGCCCTATCATCGCGGGGCGACCGCTCCGAAACAAGCGATCGAATTCGACCCGCGACAATCGTCATACGCCCGCGGTACGATGAACCGTGTCACGCGATCTTCTCTTGCTGATCCTCAGCTCCCCTTCCGGCGCCGGAAAGACCACCCTGACGCACCGGCTCCTGCAGGAGTTCGACCGACGTCTCGCCTTCTCCGTATCGCACACCACGCGCCAGCCGCGCGCCAACGAGGTGAACGGTCAGGACTACCACTTCGTCGACAAGGATCACTTTCGCGAAGAGATCAAGAAAGAGCGATTCGCGGAATGGGCCGAGGTGCACGGCAACCTCTACGGCACGAGCGTCGACGAGCTCGAGCGCGCGAAGGAAGGCGGCGCCCACGCACTGCTCTTTGACGTCGACTACCAGGGCGCGCGCCAGATCAAAGCGACCTTTCCGCAGGCGATCGGCGTCTTCATCCTGCCGCCCTCGATGGAAGAGCTACGGCGCCGCCTCGAAAACCGGGGGACCGAATCGCCGGAGAGCTTCGAGCGCCGCTACGCCAAGGCGACGGAAGAAATCGAGCACTACCCGTTCTTCGACTACCTCGTCGTCAACGACGATCTTCAGGAGGCCCTCGCACAGCTTCGGGGCATCTTGCACGCCGAGATGTGCCGCCGCGAGCGTGTCGCTCCCCAGGCCGAGCGTTTGCTGCGCCCGTGACGCGCGCCGTCGCGCTCGCGATCGCGCTACACGCGCTCCCCGGTTTGGCGTCGGCCCTCTCCTTTTCGCCGCGCACGCTCGTCGTGGCCGTGGACGACGACGATGACGACGACGACAGCACGCCGGACCGCCTTCAAGAAGCGCCACCGCTTCAGGACGCCGTGCGTGTGCACCTGCTTGGCGAAGGCGAAGCGGTGCTGCGTTTTCCGGATGCGGTACGCGTGCTCTGGGCGGGCCGCCCGCTTGCGTCGGGCTCGACGGTGCGGCTTCCTTCGGACGTTCGGGTGCAGGGCCTCGCGCCCGAGTCGGGCGAACTGTCGCTGCATCAAGGTTCGGAGAACGCCACCCTTCCCTTCCGTGCCCTTCGCTTTGCCTTCTTCGAAGGCGAGCGCCGCCTCGACCCCACCGTCGACGCGCTGGTCCCTCAGCGCTTTTCCCCCGAGCTCAGCGCGCCGCCGGAGCACCACATCGACGCCCTTCACGTGGAGGTTCACGGCGCAATGCCGGCCGAACGCTGGGGCCTCAGCAGCTATGATGCAGACGGCCGTCGCGACACCCTCAGCCTTGCAAGCGGAACCGGTGAGTCGTGGCGCTCCGGTGGCGTCCGGCTCGTCACCGACCACGTCGACGGACAGAGCCGCCGTCCAACGCTGCGCGTCGCCGTACGGGACCGCGTCGAGGTGCAGCTCGGCGACGCCCGTCAGTCCATCTACGTTGGACGTCCCTACGTCGAGGAAAACGGGCGCGCGGCACGGCGACTTCGCGTGGCGGTCACCCTGCTTGCCGCGCCAACACGTGAAGGCGCCGTACCGCTTCTTGGCGCCACGCCGGAAGATGCCATTCGCCTGGGCGAGGCACAGCTGGACGCCATCGCCGACGTTTGGGCGCAGTGCCTCATCGACGTGGAAGGCAACGTTCGCCTTGCCGCGTCGCCCGCCCCAAGCGTGCTGAGCTTTGGCGACGCCCGGGGGCTACCGAGTCGCGGCGGCCCCCTCGAGGTGCGCGCTGGCGAGGAGACCTTGGCCATGGAGCTCGCCCCAAACACCACCCCCAGACGTGCCGCTCGTGCCTTTGCTGAACTGGCAACGGACGCGGGGTTCGTAGCGCGTTCGCATCGCGTGCCCACCGCCGCCGCCGCCGCCGGCCCCGCATGGGACGTGCAGCTCTTCGACGCCGAAGGCGATTACGTCACCCTCGAAGTTCACGCAGACGGTGGCGGCATCGCCCGCCTCGGCGCCGTCGACTTGGCCGATGGACTTCTGAACTTCGACAACGGCCAGCCCGGCGGCACGCTCGAGGAACGCGCGCTCGTCCTCGGCCTACGCGACGAGCGCGACGAAACGCTCGACCTCTTCATCATCAACGACTTCGTGTCCCAAAACCGCAACGGCGAAGCCTTCATCGCCGCCGATGGCGGCCCGGCCGCGGGAACCGTGATCATCGACGCAAGCGGCGTCGAACTCACCCGCTACGCCTGGACCGGCGCCCATGAGCTCGGCCACGTATTGCTCGACGACCCGTTTCATCCGGACAACCGCGGCCCCGACACCCCCTACAGGCTCATGGATTCAAACGCCGCCGATGGCACCACCCTCGGCCCGCGACGACTCACGCACGACGAGTGCGCACGCGCGCGGCGCCGGGGCGCACGCTATTGGACCGAGACCCGCGAGCGTCCCTAACCGTGCACTTCGACATCGAAACCGCGTAACGTGCGCCTCCAACGCGCGGCATGGCTCTGCTCGGGCGCACTTCCGTCACGCGGCGCGCTTATCGCTACGCAGGAAGCCCGAGCTTGACCCGGTGCTTTGAAATCTTCGCGGCCGCTCGTTCCGCCTTGTCTGCCGGCACGTTGAGCGGGTTGAAGTACTTCACGTATGCGTGGTGATTCGCGTGCATGTAGAGCCCAAACAGCACGCGGTTCGCCAACCAGTACACGCCGCTATCGAGATTGGTCGGCCGGTAGTCCGGCTCTTCCCCGTCGATGACCTCCGCCGACGCGTTGTGTGTCACCCAGTTGAAATGGCTGACGTGAACGGCGCCAAAGAAGAGCGCGGGCAGGAACACGCAGAAGAAAACCACGGGCCCGCAGATCACGAGCCAGGTGGCGACGAGCGTCAGCCCGCCGATCCAACTCCCCATCGTTCGGCGCCTATCGCGGCGACGATTGGCCGGGCTATCGCCCCAGCGCTCGAGATACTGGTGCGTGAGGTTCTTCTCCAAGCCCATCACCATGCGACGCACGAAGAACCCCCAAAAGCCCGGATCGGCAGGATGTGGGTCGAGCGCACGGTGATCGGAGTGAGCGTGATGGTAGCAATGGAGTATCTCCCACGACGCGTAGCGTGTGCACACGATCGCACCCATCGCTTCGCCGACCAGCCGGTTGATCGCGCGTGGAAAGTTCTGGTGGGCGCAGTTGTGAATAAACACGCCCGCCATCACCTGAAAATAGCAAGCCACCGCAAGCATTCCCAAGAGGAGCGGCAGCGAAGCGACGGCCAAGGGCACATCAAAGCCGCGCCAACCCAACGTCAATAAGGTAGCCGAAAGGCCAAGGCCAAGGACCGTCCAGACCGCATCGTACTTGTTGTAAAACAGCGGATCCCGATGAAACGCCACACTGGGCTGGCTCAGCCACCAGCGACGCTTGCGCCGCACCATCGTCGTCGAACTCATGCCTCCGGGTACCAGCGCAGGTGTCTGGCGTCTAGGACGGTCCGAGAATCCAAGCGAACAGGTCGGGGCGAATATGCATCCAGCGCCCCCTCACGCGTCGTAGGCGCATCGTGAGCGCGGCGGCATCCCCCCACGGCACGCTCAACCCATTGCGGCATGATGGGGGTCACGGTGAAGGCCCGATCGTGCCCTCGCCGAGCGATTTTGCCGGCGTGATGGACGTGGCAAGTGGACCCATCCGAATGGGAGTGACCCGAGTGACGCCAGCTAGGGCGTGATCGCCAGCGTGAGGTCCAGGGCTTCCGCCAGCGACTTCACGGGCGTGATGTCGACACCCTCGCGCTCCGAATCTCGAAGCTGGGCCGCGTTGGCGGCAGGTACGATGACGTGGCGAAAGCCAAGCTTCTTTGCTTCGGCGATGCGCGGCCCCGGGCGAGGCACGGCGCGCACCTCACCTGCCAGGCCGACCTCGCCGAAGACCGCCACGTCCGCCGGAACGGCCACGTCCTTGAGTGAAGACACCACCGCCACCGCGAGCGCAAGGTCGAGCGCGCGCTCCGAGACGCGCGCACCGCCGGTGATCGACGCAAAGACGTCGCGGTCGAGCACGCGCACACGCGCGCGCCGATCGAGCACCGCCAGGAGAATGGCGAGCCGGTTTCCGTCGACGCCCGTGACGACGCGCCGCGGCGAACCGTACGCCGCCGGCGCGACAAGGGCCTGAAGCTCGATGAGCAATGGACGGCTCGCCTCCGCCGTCGGCACAACTACCGAGCCGGCGGCGGCCTTTGGACGCTCCGCCAAAAATAGCGCGCTCGGATCCGGCACTTCGCGCAGGCCATCGCGCACCATTTCAAAGACGCCCACTTCCTGCGCCGGGCCAAAGCGATTCTTCGTGGCGCGCACCAGCCGAAAGGCGTGGCTGCGGTCGCCTTCAAAAGCGAGCACCGTGTCGACGAGGTGCTCGAGCACCTTCGGTCCCGCGATGGCACCGTCCTTCGTCACGTGGCCGATCAAAAAGAGCGCGATGCGCTGCCGCTTGGCGACGTCGATAAGCCGAGACGCCACTTCCCGGATCTGCGAGACAGTGCCCGGTGATGAGCTGAGGTCCCGTGTGCCGATGGTCTGAATCGAATCGACGACACAGACCTGCGGCTTGTCGGACTGAATCGCGCCCTCGGCGTCTTCCAGGTCCGTCGTCGCAAGGACACGAACGTCCTCCATGCCGGGTGCGCCGAGGCGCTTTGCGCGAAGCGCAATCTGCGACGCCGATTCCTCGCCGCTCACATAGAGCGCACGCTTGCCCGCACTTGCAAGGGCGCCAAGGGCTTGCATGAGCAGCGTACTCTTGCCGATTCCAGGGTCGCCGCCGAGCAGCACGACACCGCCCGCGACCGGCCCGCCGCCAAGGGCGCGGTCGAGCTCACCAATGCCCGTCCGCAGGCGTGCGGCGTCCTCCATCGATACGTCCGCAATGCGCGTGGCGGCGCCGCCCTGCCGCGACTCCGTCCCCGTGCGCTCCCGTGCCTTTTCGCTCGGCTTGTGAACCTGCTCCTCAAGCGTGTTCCATTCGCCGCACCCCCCGCAGCGCCCCATCCAGCGGGGCGAGGTGTGCCCGCAGTTGGTGCATACGTACTGAACCTTTTGCTTCTTCGCTTTCACCTAAAAATCGCCTTCGTCGATTTTACGGTCGTAGGTTCCACGAAGCTCACACTCGTTCGGGTGCGTTCGGTAGCTTCGTTTTCGCTTGCGTGACGCGCTGGACACGGACGGAGACCAGCACGGTTCGGTGAAATCATCGATGCCCCTGTCGTCGTTCAGCGGCTTCGGTTGCGAGGGATATGCGCAAGCCCCCGCACGTACGTATCGAAGCCAAAGCCGGAGTTACAACCAGCAAATCCACAACCTCCATCAAGCGCGCCTCAAAGCGTTGACCGCCCGGACTCAAGCGCTTCCCGCCGTCACCCACGCGCCCCCAGCCTTCGAAGCGCGTTAGTACTGTACGCCAAGCACGAGACGAATCGACTGGGCCACGCTCGTGTCGCCGATGAGAGCGCCCGTGCGACCGGGCTCGAACCCGAGGCCGTCGAAGGGGAACAGCACACCGTACTGGAACATGGCGTAGAAGCCGTCGAAGATCTCCGGGCCGTCTTCGCTCC
>JBCCRV010000462.1:0-6188 GCA_039201085.1 Myxococcota bacterium
AAGCGGACCTTTGAAAAAGGTCGCTTGTTCGTGGCCTAGAGAGCGTACCCGACGCTCAACGCCAGCCTCAGGTACGTGTCCGTCGTGTCGAGAATTACCGGGTCCGGCAGCCAGGCCGCGTCGGCGGTGCAGCTGGTGGCGGGCTCGAAGGGGCACGCCCGGGGGCCTTCGAAGGTCGTCGAGAAACGGAACCATTCGACGGAGAAGCGAATGAAGACACCCGGCGCAACCGAGTCGAGGCGGGCTTCAAAGTCGCCCCCGACAAGGAAGCCGCTCGCCGGCTGCGTTTCCGTGCCCCAAATGTTGAGCGCGTCGCTGCCGACGCCGAGGCCCTGGCGGTACGCCGCGCGAATTCCGAGCGCCACTTCCTCGGAGAAGAAGTAGCGCGTGCCGAGGCCAAGGTTCAAGTACGAGTGGCCGACGGGCGGCACGACGAACTGGCGGTCGGCTTGGCGAAGGCCATCCACGTCAAAGAGGAACTGCATCAGCCCGTAGCCGGCGTCCACGGTGACGAACCAGCCGCGTCCACCCGCGCCACCGCCTTCGAGCAGCCCGAGAACGTCGATGTCCGCCCGGACGCCAATCGTGAACTCCCGCTGGGAGGTGCCGATATCGATGGCGGCGCCGCCGGGCGTGATCGTTCCGTAACTTGCGCCCAAGCCCAGTCGGAAGGACGTGACCAGGCCCAGCCAAGGAACGACAGGCTCTTCGAGAAAGGCGCCGGGGAAGACTTCGGCGACGAGGCCGAGTTCGCCGTGGCCAATGCCGCCTTCCGTGTAGTTTGGGTTGTCGCCGTAGAGATCCTGACTGTCGGCCGCGAAGCGACCATTGACGAGCACGGCGTTCTGCATGTCGCGCCGAAGCGTGCCGCCGGTGAGCGCGATGCGCAGCGCATCCCAACGGTTGGCGTTCGGGTTGGGCGGCGCGCCGTAGCGGTCCTCCTCCTCTTCTTCTTCGTCGGTCTCTTCCTCGCCGTCCGTGTTGCCGCGCTCGTACCAGGGAACTTCGTTCTCGATGTCCTCCGTGGAGGGCATGTCGTCTGCGGCGGGCGGCGGGGCGGACGCGTTTTGCACGATGGGTGCGACGCGCTCGTACGCCGTGCTGCGGCAAGCCCGGCGCAGTGCCGACACGCTGCGGCCGGAGATCGTCGCGCTTCCGATGCGGTCCGGCGACACGCCGTCGCGCAGCGAAAGGCGCACGTTCCAGCGGCGGCGGGCCCGCGAGACCCGGCCCCGAATGAACGCGTCGATCGAAAGGGCGCTGGCGACGGTGGCGTAGTCGCTCTCCAGCAGGCGGTCGCGCCCCGCCTGAGCCGCCACCTCGTCCCAGCTAACGACGGTCATGCCGCCCTCGCTGAGACCTGCGATCACCTCCTCCTGAACGCGGCTCGATTGCGGGCCTGAGAAGGGCGCGACGGCGACCCGCTGGGCCGACGCGGCAGCCCCGGTCCAAAGGACCAGGCCAAAGGCAGCAATGAGTCGGGCCGTCATGGCGCCTATGTATACCAAACCGGTCGCCGCGCCACTTCCTTGGTTCCGCCCGAAGCCGAGCGGTCCACCGTTCGCGGCGATCGGGTCCAGCGCGCAAGCGTTGCGTGAACGTCCGCGGAGAGGAAGCGCGAGCGCAGTGAACCACCCGTCGATGGCACCCAGCGCTGCCGATGGCGTCCGCCGCCGAAGGCAGGGACCGGGCTTCACCCAGAAGCGCGTGGAGACCCGGCTCGCGTCGGCGGCGTGGACCGCGAGCGCCCGCCGCGTGCACAGTACGGGGCCCCCGCGAGGCGGGTGAAGCCCCTCTCCCCCGCCGGCGACCCGACCGACGCCTTGTTTCTCAAGTGCCTTCGAGCCCCGTCACGCCCCCGTGCTATCAAGCGAGCATGCTGACGTGCCTTCGGGTCCGCAACTTCGCCATCATCGACCGGCTCGAGCTCGAGTTAGGGGCGGGGCTCAACGTGGTCACGGGCGAGACCGGCGCGGGCAAGTCCATCGTGGTTGCGGCGCTCCAGCTCGTCTTGGGCGGCAAGGGCCGGGGCGACGTGGTGCGAACGGGCGCGAAGTCGGCGGAGGTGGAGGCGCTCTTCGACGTACGAAAGGACGACGGCCTGCGCGGGCGTCTCGAGGCGCTCGGCATCGAAGCGGAAGATGAACTGCTTATTCGCCGAACGGTGCTGCCGAGCGGCCGCACGCGTGCGTATATCAACGGCCACCTCGCCACGGCCACCCAGCTCCGCCAGCTTTCGACGGGCGTCGCGGATATTTCGTCCCAGCATGAGCACCACAGCCTCGTGGACCCGCGGCGCCATCTCGACTACCTCGACGCCTTCGGCAAGCACGAGTCGCGGCGCGCGAAGGTGCGCGCCGCCCATCGACGGTTGGCCGACGCGACGGCCGCCCTGGCGGCGCACGATGAAGCGATGCGCACCCGGGGTGACCGCGAAGACCTCCTGCGCTTCCAGGTGCAGGAGATCGACGAGCTCGATCCGCGCGAGGGCGAGGTCGCCGAGCTCAACGAGGAGGTTGGTCGCCTGCGCCACGCCACGCGCCTGGCCGAGGCTACCGGTGGCGCGGAGCACACGCTCTACGCGAGCGACGGTTCGCTGACGGAGCGGCTCGGGCGGGTGGCGGCGCGGATTCGCGATGTTGGCGAGGTCGATCCGTCGCTCGTACCTTTGGCCGACCGGCTCGACGAGTCCCTGGCCCAGCTCGAGGACGTGGCGAACGAACTCGGCGCGTACGCTCGCGGTCTCGAATCGGACCCGGCGCGCCTGGCCGAAGTCGAAGCGCGCCTGGCGCTTTACGCGCGCCTCCAGCGAAAGTACGGCGAAGACGAAGCCGCGATCGCTGCGCACCGCAGCAGCGCGCGCGACCAACTCGACGCCTTCGACGACGACGAGAGCGTGCGCGCAGCGCTCGTGGCGGACGTGGAAGCGGCGCGGGAAAGCGCGGCAAAGGTGGCCTTGACGCTGTCGAAGGCGCGGCGACGCTCGGCGGGTGCCCTCGGCAAGGCCATCGCGTCGGAGCTTGGCTCGCTCGGCATGGGCGGCGCGCGTGTGGAGGTGGAGCTTGCGCGGCTCGAGGGCGGCGCCGGCGAGCTCGAAGTGGACGGTGCGCGTCTCAGCGCCAGCGGCATTGATCGGGCCGAGTTCTTGATCGCGCCGAACAAGGGCGAGTCCGCCCGGCCCCTGGCAAAGGTCGCGAGCGGCGGCGAGCTGAGCCGTTCGCTCCTTGCGATCAAGCGCGTGCTGGCAGGGCTCCGGCATACGGGATTGTACGTCTTCGACGAAGTCGACACGGGCGTCGGCGGCGCTGTCGCCGAGGTGATCGGCAAGAAGCTCGTCGAGGTTGCCAAGCATCACCAGGTGCTCTGCATCACGCACCTGGCGCAGATCGCCGTGTACGGCGATGCGCATTTTCGCGCGTCGAAGCGTGTTGAGGGCGAACGGACGCGAAGCCAGATCGTGCACCTCAGCGAAGGCGAGCGGCTCGAGGAGATCGCGCGCATGGTGGGCGGCATGCGCATCACAAAGCGCACGCGCGCCGCCGCGGCGGAAATGCTTGCGGGCGCGCGTGTCTGAAGGCGACACGCGCGCCAATATGCACGTCGACATGGACGCGTTCTATGCGACCGTCGAACAGCGCGACGACCCAAGCCTAAAAGGCAAACCGGTTATCGTAGGCGGACAGAGTCGGCGCGGCGTCGTATCGGCGGCCTCGTACGAAGTTCGCCGCTTTGGCGTTCGCTCGGCCATGCCGATGGTGGAGGCGATGCGCCGCTGTCCGCATGCGGTGGTGATTTCGCCGCGCATGAACCGCTACGTCGAGGTGAGCGAACAAGTGTTCGATGTGTTTCACCGCTACACGCCTCTCGTCGAAGGTCTCAGCATCGACGAGGCCTTCTTGGACGTTACCGGCAGCCGCACGCTCTTTGGCTCCGCGGTGTCGATCGCGAAGACGATCAAGGCGGACATCTTCCAGGCCACGGGGCTCCGGGCGTCGGCCGGCGTGGCGCCGTCGAAGTTCGTGGCGAAGGTGGCGAGCGATTTGGACAAGCCCGACGGACTGGTCGTCGTGGCGCCGGAGGGGGTGGAGGCGTTTCTCGCGCCGCTGCCGATCGAACGCATGTGGGGCGTGGGTCCCAAGGCGGCGGCGCGCTTGCACGGGCTCGGCTTTGAGACCTTTTCGGACTTGGCCGAAGTGAACGCGGACGTGCTGGCCGCTGCGGTGGGGAAGTGGGGGCGGCGCATTCACGCGCTCGCCCGTGGCGACGACCATCGCGAAGTTGTTCCCGACCGCGACGCCAAGAGCATCGGCGCGGAGATGACCTTTGGGCGCGATCTGAAGTCCGTGGAGGACTTGCAGCGCGAGATCTTGGCGCAGTGCGTGCGCGTGGGCGCGCGCCTCCATCGCAACGGGCTCTGGGCCGGCACAGTGACGCTCAAAATCAAGTACGGGGATCATTCGGTTCGTACGCGGCAGCGTCGTTGCGATCCGCCCATCGGCGACACGGATCGGCTCTTTGATGCGGCGCGCGAACTCCTCACGCGCTTCGACGATCTTCATCGCGGGGTGCGCCTCACGGGCGTTTCTGCGAGCGGGCTGACGGTCGACGCCGGCGCGGGGCTCTTCCCGGACGAGAGCCGTGAGCGAAGCGAGTCCATCGAAGCCGTGACCCGGGAGCTGCGGGAGCGCTTCGGGCCAAAGAACGCCGTTCGCGCGCGCCTCCTCGATCGTGACGAGGCGGACCGCCCCGGCTACGACATGCCGAAGCGCGGTGAGTAGGGGCGTGCCGCCGTGCGCGCGCAAGCCGTTGGCGCGGCCTGCACCGCTCCGATGACAAAGCGATCCGCCGTGCGAAGGGGCGAGCATTCGAAAAGAGCGGCCCGGCAATCGAAAAACACGCGGGACTGAGCGGGGGCACACGGCCGCATTTGACACGCCCGATTCGCCTCCGTAGGGTGGCGGCGTTCGGGCGAAAGGGTCTCGGCATCGTGCCGGGCGACGCCGCGGTGCGTTTGTTTCACGGCCTTCTTCCCGAGCTTCTTCCTCCCACACCGCATTCTCACCGCATTCAGCAGCCACTTAGGATCATTTCGCGCCGTACCAAGTTCATCTTCGTGACCGGGGGGGTCGTCAGCTCGATTGGAAAGGGCCTCGCTGCCGCGTCCATGGGCGCGCTGATGGAGGCGCGCGGATTGCGCGTGACGAACCTGAAGCTCGATCCCTACATCAACGTCGACCCGGGAACGATGTCGCCGTACCAGCACGGCGAAGTCTTCGTGACGGACGACGGTGCGGAAACCGATCTCGACCTCGGGCACTACGAGCGCTTCACCTCGCGCGACATGAGCCGCGCCAACAATTTCACGACGGGCCGCATTTACGATTCGGTCATTGCGAAGGAGCGCCGCGGCGAATACCTGGGCGCGACGATTCAAGTCATTCCGCACATCACGGACGAGATTAAGGCGCGCGTGTACGACGCGACCCGCAACGTGGACGTGGCCTTTGTGGAGGTGGGCGGTACGGTGGGTGACATCGAGTCGCTCCCGTTTTTGGAGGCCGTGCGTCAGATGCGGATCGAGAACGGTCCGGAAAACGCGATGAGCGTGCACGTGACCCTCGTCCCACACATTCGCGCCGCGGGTGAACTGAAGACGAAGCCGACGCAGCACAGCGTCAAGGAGCTGCTCGGTTTGGGCATTCAGCCCGAGGTGCTGCTCTGCCGGGTGGAGACGGAGCTGCCGACGAGCCTGAAGCAGAAGATCGCGCACTTCTGCAACGTGCCCGTCGAAGCGGTCATCGCGGCGCCGGACGTGGGCGTTATCTATGAGCTTCCCCTCGTGCTGCACGAACAGGGGCTCGACGGGCAGATCGCCGAGCGCCTAAACATCTGGAGCCGCCAACCGGACCTGAGCGATTGGCGCCGCGTCGCCGAGACCGCCAAGAACCCGCAAGCGGGTAGCGTGTCGATCGCCGTCGTTGGCAAGTACGTGCACCTTCGCGACAGCTACAAGTCGCTGCACGAAGCGCTGGTGCACGGCGGCATTGCGAACGACCTGCGCGTTGAGCTCAGCTACGTCGACAGCGAAGAGCTGGAAAAAGCGGACGTGGAATCGGTGCTTGGCAAGCACGACGCCATCCTCGTGCCCGGCGGCTTTGGGGACCGAGGCAGCGAAGGCAAGATCGCGG
>JBCCRV010000463.1:0-6185 GCA_039201085.1 Myxococcota bacterium
ACGTCGTCCGCGTAGAACTTGTCGAAGGCCTCCATGGCCTGGCCCTTGAGAATCATTTCGTTGAGTTCGTTTTCCAGCGCGCGTGTGTCCATCGTTTCCTCGTTTCTTCGTTTCTGCGGGTCCATTCCGCAGGTCAGAACGTCGTCCGTCGGCGAAGCTCCAACAAGCGGCAGGAACGAAACGATTTGTTGCAGGGCGTGCAACACTGTCGCCGCAGCTCCAGAAACCCCGACGCAGGCAGCGCGACGCGGCTTTCAGGCCCTCACGCTACAGACTGTTCATCCAGCGGGACGCAATCTCGATGGCGCCCCGAAACGCGCCCGGAAGGTCCGCCACGACGAGCGAGAGGCTCGTGAGAAGGGCCGCCAAGCCCGCCGCGGCGCGAAGGGGCATGCCCGCAAAGAACACCGGGACCTGGGGCGCGCTTCGCGCCAGCAAGCCGAGAGCAAGCTCTACGAGCACGATGGCCGCCGCCGCGGGCGCCGCCACGGCGAAGGCGAAGGCAAGGGCCGATCCCGTGAGCTCGGCGGACTGAAGGGCGATCGCCTGGGCACTCTCGGCCGGAATCGCGTTGCCGAGCGGTGCCGTTTCAAAGCTGGCGGCGAAGGCGCGGAGGGCCGCGCGATGACCGCCAAGCACAAAGAAGATCGCGATGCCCAAGAGCGCGTAGAGCTCGCCCACGGGGCTCGTGCGTTCGCCCGTGTTGGGCGCAATGATCTCCGCCAGGCTGGCGCCGCGCCACGTGTCGACCAACCGTCCGGCCCAGTCGAGGGCGTAGAGCGGAAGCGACACGGCGACGGCGAAGAGCGTGCCCACGATCACCTCGCGCAGAAGCCAGCCGACGTAGACGAGCGGGCTTGCGTCGCCTAGGGCGGCGTCCGGCGGCGCGACCATGCCGAAGGCCAGCGTCAGGCCAAGGACGACGGCGCTTCGCAGGGACGCCGGCATCCGGCGCAGCGCGAGCCATGGCGCCACCACCGTGAGCGGTGCGACGCGAGCGGCGACGAGCCCCAGCACACTCAAATCCAGCTCTCCAAGCAGCGCCTCGAAGAAGCGCGAAATCGCTTCGGGATTCATGGAACCCGATCAGATCAGCGTGGGAAGCGCCGTCCAGAGCGATTCGGTAAAGCGAAGGAGCTGCGCCCCCATCCAGCCGCCAAAGGCGACGAGGGCGCCGCCAACCGCCACCAGCTTCGGCACAAAACTGAGCGTCTGTTCCTGCACCTGCGTAACGGCCTGAAGCAGGGCGATGATAAAGCCGACGACCAGAGCGACGAGAAGCGCCGGCGCCGACACGAGAAGCACCAGGTAGAGCGCTTCAGCTGTCAGGCGGGTGAGTTCGGCTCCGTCCATCGGCGAGGAGTGTATGCGGGCGAGCATGGCCAGCACAAGGGACGCCAGCCGCCCGCTTGGCGCAGAACGCAGGAACGCAGGAACGCAGGAACGCAGGAACGCAGGAACGCAGGACGCAGGACGCAGGACGCAGGACGCAGGGCGCTCGACGCAAGGCGCTCGACGCAGGAACGCACGACGCTCGACGCAGAACGCTCGCCGCTCGAAGCGGGACGCTCGAAGCTCGGCGCTCGACGCAGAACGCTCGAAGCTCGATGCAGAACGCTCGAAGCTCGACGCAGGGTGCTACGCTCGGCGCGCGACGCTGGACGCGCTCGGCGTTCAACTCAGCATAGGCCGTTCGGCGCGCTCGATGCAGGGCGCTCGAAGCTCAGTGCTGAACGATCCGTGACATGAGCACGCTTCCCGCTCCTACCTAGGAAGGCGTCGCGCGGCATCGGCTCACTTCGGGCCTAGCCCGACGGTTTGGCGCAGCACCCCGCGACGGATTCCTTAGAGGAGGCCCCAGCTCGATTTTCGGCGCATCGTTTCGAGCCGCTCGGCGGTTTCGCGCGCGTCGCCTCCGTCGAAGCGGTCGGGAAGGAGAAAGGCCGGTTCGCCAGAGCGAAGCTCGAAGGCGACCTTTCCTACGTCTTCGTCGAAGCGCACCTTCTCCACGTCGTACCAAGGCAGGGTTCGGTCGCCGTCGATAGCCTGAACGACGAGCGCGTCGTCGCGAAGCAGCACCCATTCGTCGCGCATCCACACGCGCCGCAGCAGCACGATGGCGCCAAGGGGACCGGCGGCGATGAGTACAAAGCCCACGGCAAACTCCAGCCAGCCAATCCATGCGTCGTCGGAGCTCGGCGGCTCCGGATCGCGAAGCCGGCGTTCGGCAGCACTTGGTTCCAGTGCCGGCGAAGGAACGTCTATAGAAGACCGCGCTCCAACCGCCTGCACGAGCTCTTCATGCGCCGCGTCGGGCTCAGGACGCGGCTCGGAGAAACCGTCGTAGATGCCGACGGGATCGACCGCGTCGAGGCGGCCGTAGCCGTAGCCGACCAACATCGCGCCCACCACCGTGGGAAAGGCCAGCAGGAAGATCCACGCAATACGCCGCGTGTCGTCCGGGCGAATGAACCCGATCACGCGCGTGTTCTCTGGAACGAGCGGCTGCCGCGGCATCGCTATCAGCGTGACGTCATTCGGGCAGCGGGGCGAGCTGAAGTTCGGCGAGTTCAGCGCGCATGTCTTCGATGTCCGGATTGCCGGGATCAAACGCCTCGGCTTGTGTCAGAGCCGCACGCACGGCGTCCGCGTCACCCGCCGCAAGGGCCGCACGCGCGCGGTCGAGCGCGTCCTTCGCCGCCTCTTCGCGCTCATGGGACGAGAGCCCTTCGGCGGACGTTCCCTGCCCGGCGTCGAGGTCTGCGTCGAGCCCCTGATCGAGCGTCGCGGCGTCTTCCTCGTCGTCGATTTCGGGCGCCTGCCCCTCATCGAGCGGACCATCGCCTTCGTCGGCGTCGCCCAGGGCTTCGTCAACGGCCGCATCGGTGCGCGCATCCCCGAGGCCGGCGCTGGCGCCAAGGCCGGCGTCGATCGGCGTAGGCGCCGGACCGTCGTCAAAGGCGAGCACGAATGCCACGCCAACGGCCGCGAGCAGCGCCACGATGGCCAGCCAAAGGCCTGAGCCCGAATTCGTTTCCGGCTCGGACGTGAGCGTAATACGGCGCGAGGGCGGCCGGCCAAGCTCGTCGGCGCGAACCAGGCCGGACTCGAGGTAGGCCGCCTGAAGGGACGCGGAAAGCTCCATCGCCGAAGGCGGACGCCCCTCGGCGCGTTTCGACAAGCCGCTGAGCAGGATCGCTTCCACGGGTTTTGGAATCGTCGCGGGGTCGTCGGCGATGGCCGTCGGGGTGGCTGGCTCATCGTGAATGACGCGATGGGCCACGGAGAGCGCATCGTCACCGGGGAAAGCCCGCTTGCCGGTAGCCGCCTCGTAGAGCACGGCGGCAAAGGAAAAGAGATCGCTCTGCACGCCGTATGCGCCTTCGGCGAGCGTTTCCGGTGCGGCGTAGCACGGCGTACCCAGAAACTGCCCCTCGCGCGTGAGCGTCGCATTCGGCACGCGGGCAACGCCGAAGTCCGCGAGCTTCGCGCGGCCGTCCGGGGTGATGAGCAGATTGTCGGGCTTGATATCTCGATGAATGATGCCCGCCTCGTGGGCGACCTCGAGGGCTTCGCCCACTTCGATCGCCAGGCGCGCGACCGCCGCGGGCTTGAGCGCCCCGCCCTTGCGAATCACGTCCTTGAGCGTCGATCCGGCCACGTATTCAAAGACGAGGTACGGGCCGATGTCCGGCTCTTCGCCCACATCGTACACCTGCACGATGTGCGGGTGGTGCAGCCGCGCCGCGGCCCGGGCTTCGTTTCGAAAGCGCTCGAGAAAAAGCGTGAGCGCATTCTCGTCCATGTCGAGGTTGCGCACCGTCTTGATCGCCACCGCGCGGTCGAGTTCCGGGTCGCGGCCGAGATACACGAATCCCATCGCGCCCGCGCCAAGGAGGCGGTCGACCGTATAACGACCAATTTGCTGGGGGATGTTCTCCTCCATCCCGAGGGTTCGCTTCTACCGCATACGTCTCGGGACCGCCATGCCGGTGCGCGCGCTTTGTTCGAAATCGCACGGGCCCGCGAATGCCCCGATCCACGATGGAAACGGCCGGCCGACTCGAGGGGAGCACTGGCGGCAAGCGTCCCAAAACGCTACCTGGCGCTCATGGCGGCTTCGAAAGCACCGGCCCTGCGCCTTCTACGTCCGCTCGAGCGCACGCTGCGGGGAGGCCATCCGTGGATTTACCGGGAGGCCCTCGAGGCGCACGATCACCCACCCGGCACGGAAGTGCGCGTGCTCTCGCGCAAGAACGAGCTTCTCGGGCGCGGTTTGACCGAATCGGGCGCCATCGCCGTTCGACTCTTCACCACCCGGGACGAAGCGCTGGGCCGCGACTTCTTCACCCGACGCTTCGCGGCGGCCTTCGACCTGCGCCGACTGGTCGTTCCCGAACGCACATCCGCGTACCGGCTGTGTCACGGCGAGGGGGACCGGCTGCCGGGCATCTCGGCGGACCACTACGGCGCCGAAGCCGGCTCCTTCGCCGTCCTCCGCATCGACGGCGAGGGCGCCCAGGCCGTCGCAACCCAGCTGATCGACCCCTTCGTCGAACAGCTCAGCGTGTTCTTCGGCGAGGCGCCGAAGGGCGTGCTCCTTCGCATCGGCCGCAGCGGGCACGCGCCCGAGCTCGTCTACGGCGAGCCACCGCCGGATCGCGTCACGGTGGAGGAGCACGGCATGAAACTCGTCGGTGACCTGTGGCGCGGCCAGAAGACCGGACTCTTCTTGGACCACCGCGAATCGCGCCGGCTCGTGCGCAGCCTCGCCGACGGCCGGCGGATCCTGAACCTCTACGGCTACACCGGCGGCTTCAGTGTCGCGGCGGGCCTCGGCAATGCGAGCGCCGTGACCACCGTCGACGTCGCGCCCGCGGCCATTGAGCTCGCCGAAGCGAGCTGGCGTGCCAACGCCCTGAGCAACAGCCACCGCGCCGTCTGCTCCGACGTACGCACCTTTCTCACGGACGACGACGGCGTGTACGACCTCATCGTGTCCGACCCGCCGAGCTTCGCGCCGAACGAGCGCAGCGTTCCCGCCGCCCTCGATGCCTACGAGCGGCTTCACGCCGACTGCCTCCGGCGCCTCGTGCCGGGCGGGCTCTTCATCGCCGCATCCTGCTCGAGCCACGTGCGTGGCCTCACGTTCGATCGAACGGTGCTCGACGGTGCGCGTCGCGCCGGCCGGGTGCTTCAGCTCCTCCAGCGGAGCGGCGCGCCCGTCGACCATCCGCGGCTACTCGCCTTTCCCGAAGGCGACTACCTCGACGTGGTCGTTGCCCGCGCCCTCGATTGAACTGATACGTTGACGCAGTGAACGCTCGCTACCTGCCGCTCCTTCGACTCGCCAGCGGGAAGGACGCGGACGTGTACCTCGGCGTACTTCGCAGCGTGCAAGGCTACGGCCGACCCGTCGTCATGAAGCGGGCCTTTGCGGGCCTTCGCGGCGATGAAGCCAAGGCCCGAGAGCGCCTCGTCGAAGAGGCAGACGCGGCCCTTCGGCTTCGTCATCCGCATGTGGTCGGTGCGCTCGAGCTTGCGGAGCTTCCGGAAGGCCTCGTCCTGGTCTACGACTACGTCGGCGGACTTTCGCTCTACGGACTGGTGCGACACCTCGCGCGCGATCGGGCCACCGTACCCGACGCCTACGTCTGCCAGATCGTCGCCGACGCCGCCGCCGGGCTGGCCTATTCGCACCGGGTGCTCGGCCGCGGTCACGGTGACCTCAGTTCGCGCAACGTGCTCATCAGCGATGAAGCCTTTGGCCGGGTGATCGATTTCGCGCCGGCGCACGATCGGCTCACGCCCCACTACGCATCGCCCGAGCGCGCCCGAGGCGGCCCGCCAACGGAGGCGTCGGACGTGTACTCGCTTGGGCTGCTGGCCTACCTGCTGCGCACCGGTGCGCCCGCCTTCAACGCCCCTACGTCCAAGGCCACGCTCGAAGCGATCAAGCCCTGGCTGAGCAACCCCGGCGACCTGCCCGAGAAGCTATTCATCAAGGCGGTCGCGGAGCTGATGCTCGCCGAGGAATCCAAGGAAAAGGACGCTTACCTCGACGCCGGACTGACCTTCATGCGGATCGTGATCCACTTCGAGCGTGCCGGCCAATCGCACCCGCTGGTCGCGCCGGCCCGGCTTGAGGTCGGCTACATCCACAAGCAGATCGGCCGAGAGGACAT
>JBCCRV010000464.1:0-6177 GCA_039201085.1 Myxococcota bacterium
ATTCCGAGGATATCGCCAGGATGAGCACAAAGCGGAGCCTATACGACCCTCACGAGAAAGGGCCGCCTCTCGGCGACCCTTTTCCATCCTCCTCCGAAACGTCTTAGCGCTTCGAGTACTGGAACTTCTTACGAGCGCCGGGCTGACCGGGCTTCTTACGCTCCTTCTTACGCGCGTCACGCGTGAGAAGACCGGCGCGCTTCAGGGCCGGACGAAGGCTTTCGTCCATGCCCGCAAGGGCGCGGGAGATGCCGTGACGCACGGCCTGAGCCTGCGAGGCGACGCCGCCGCCGGACACGTTCACGGACACGTCGAAGGCGCCGTTCTTGTTCGTGGCGTCGAAGGGCTGCTCGACGATCATTCGGAGCACGTCGCGGGGAAAGTAGTCCTCGAAGGTGCGGTTGTTGATCGTGATCGTACCGCTTCCCTCGGGCTTGAGGAAAACGCGGGCGACGGCGTTCTTGCGCTTGCCCGTGCCGTAGTGGCGACCGTGAATGACTTTACCTTGGGGCATGCTTCTTCCTAGAAGGTGAAGGGCTGGGGCTTCTGAGCCGCGTGGGGATGCGTTTCGCCCGCGTACACCTTGAGGTGACGGAGCTGCGTGCGACCGAGGGTGGTCTTCGGGAGCATTCCCTTGACGGCCTTCTCGATGACGAACTCGGGCTTGCGGTCGAGCAGGTCGGTGTAGGCCTCGGTCTTCAGACCGCCCGGGTAGCCCGAGTGGTGCTGGTACTTCTTCCGCTCGAGCTTTGCACCGGTGAGCTTCACCTTGGAGGCGTTAATCACGACGACGAAATCGCCCGTATCCTGGTGCGGCGTGAACTCCGCGCGGTGCTTGCCGCGGAGGACGCTCGCCACGCGGGACGCAAGGCGGCCGAGGGGGATGTCGGTCGCGTCAAGAACGTACCAACGTCGCTCTACTTCTTGGGCGGACACACTATGCGTGCGCATGAAACTAACCTCTCGCGTTTTTGCCTGGGCCTCAGGCTCCCGGGCCTTCCGGGCCGGGTCTCTTAGCGGGCGCTTCGCGCCCTGTCAACCGCGGATGTCGGCGGGTCTATCCCGGACCCCGAAGTCGGGTGCAGCCTTAGCGCGGAAGGCCCTTCGAAGCTACGGTCGGCCGCGTGGCAGGAGAAAGCGGTCTCGCGGCCCGGCCGTACACGCCGGGCGCCATTCTGCGGTGGGCGTCTTCCCGCTATTTTTCCCACATAAACGTCGATTCTCGCTGGGAATCGCAGGTAAAACAGGCGGCTGAGGCCGGCGTGGTGGTGCATGTGATGCGCACCCTCTCCTTCTTGGACTTTTTCTGCCTGCACGTTCTCCTTAAGCGCTTCGGCCTGCCGCTCGTTCGCTTCGTGAACGACCTCGGGCTCGGGATTTTCGAGCCTTTTGGTAAGGGCGTGCGTCGCATGCGACTGAGAAAGCAGCTTCCCGAGGACTCGGCCCTCGCAGGCGTGCTTCGCGGGGGCCATAGCGCCCTGCTTTTTCTCCGCCGGCCCCCGCGCCTCGGAAAGCGGCGGCGCGCCGAAACGCGGGGCGATCTGATTCGCACGCTCGTGGAAACGCAGCGACGCATGGAACGGCCCATATTGCTGCAGCCCCAGACCTTTGTGTGGAACCTTCGGCCGCGTCAGCAGCGAACAAGCTGGGTGGACCTCTTCTTCGGGCCCGTCGAGTGGCCCGGCGCGGTGCGGCGTTTCTTCCAGTTCCTCTTCAACTACCGCAACGCCCGGCTGCGTAGCGGCGAGGCCTTCGACCTCCAGGCCTTCGTCGCGGAGCACCAAGATCTCACGGACAGCCAGCTGGCGGACAAGGTGCGCTTCGCCCTCCTGCGCATCATCGAGCGCGAACGACGGCTGGTGGTCGGCCCCACGAAGAAAACGCCGGGGCGCATCGAAGAAGAGCTGCTGCGCAGCCCGCGCGTGCGAGCGGAAATCGAAGCGGAAGCGAAGCGCGGCAAGTCGAATGTCACCAGCGTGGAAAAGCGTGCGCGAAAGATCCTTCGCCGACTCGCAGCCAACCAACAGCCGTGGATGATCCGCTTTCTCGACCGGTTTTTGGGCTGGGTCTTTCGCCGCATCTACGACGGGATCGTCGTGGACGAGGAAGGCGTCGAGCGAATTCGCAGCGCAGCCCGCGAAGGCACGTTGATCTTCCTGCCCAGCCACAAGAGCCACGTGGACTACCTCGTGCTCAGCTATGTGCTGCACAACGCCGGGCTCGTGCCGCCGCTGATCGCTGCCGGCGAAAACCTCTCGTTCTTTCCGCTCGGCCCGCTTCTCCGTCGCGGCGGCGCGTTTTTCATTCGCCGCAGCTTTCGGGGACGCCGACTGTACACGGCGCTGGTCGACGCATACCTGCGGAAGCTCGTCACGGAGGGCTTTTCGATCGAGTTCTTTCTCGAGGGTGGACGCTCACGCACGGGCAAACTTCGACCACCCAAGCTGGGGCTGCTCACAATGGTCGCCGATGCTGCACAAAAGGCTCCGCTGAAGGAGGTCTCCTTCGTCCCGATCTCGATCGGCTATGAACGCATCATCGAAGAAGGCTCGTACATGCAGGAGCTCAGCGGGGGCGACAAGAAAAAGGAAAACGTCGGCGGCCTGCTTCGCACACCACGCATTCTCCGCAGTCAGTACGGCCGACTCTACGTGCAGGTCGGCGAGATCCTGCCAATCGCAGAGCTTCGTCATGCACTGCGCGAAGAGCCAGATGAACGAAAAGCCCTGCTTCTTGCCTTTGGCCGTCGCATCAACCGAGAGATCAACCGCGTAACGGCCGTGACGCCGGCAGCACTGGTGGCAACGGCCCTGCTCGAAAGCCGCCGGCGAGGAATACGACGCGCCGAGCTGATGACAAACGCCCGTCAGCTTCTCGAAGCGCTCAATCGTTCTGGTGCACCCATCGCCGACTCGATACGCGCGGAGAACGGCGCCCTGCGTCCGGAAACGCTCGACGAAACGTTGAAGCTCTTCACCGACGCGGGGCTCGTACATGCATCCAACGAATCGGTGCTACGCGTCTCAGATCCCCGGCGCGTGAACCTCGAGTACTACAAGAATACCGTTCTCCACTTCTTCGTGCCGCGTGCCCTGATCTCGATCGTGCTTCTCGGCCATGGCGGTAAGGTGAGCCGCTCCAAGCTGCTTGACGATGTGCGTACGTTGAGCCGGCTCCTGCGCTACGACTTCATGCTGCCGCTGGCGGACGAAGCCGATGCCGCCTGGAGCGGCGCACTCGAAGACGCGCTCGCTGACGGAACCCTGATCGCGGACGGCGAGTCGATCGCCGTCGGTCCCGCAGACGCCAGCGCCATCGTTCGGCAACACGCGCACATGGTTCGCACCTACCTCGAAGCATACCGCGTCGCGATCGACGCGCTGCGCCGGTTTCCCGAGCTCAGCGCGAAGGACTGGCTCAAGCGCGCCCTCGACCACGGGCAGCGCCGGTACTTCGAGGGCGAGATCGAGCAGCGCGAATCGCTCCATCGTTCGAAGCTCGAGAACGCCCGCAAGGCCTTGCGCGAAGAAGACTTCGCCGACGACGACGGCCTGAAAGCACTCGACGATTGGCTGGAAGAACTGCTTGCGCCCGTTTAGGACAAATGCAGCGCTAACGCGCCGCGCGGCCAACGCATCGATTCTCGATGCGCCGGCCGCCCATGCGACTCGGAGCCGTTCATGGCGCGGACTTTCCATGTGCGCCTCCAGGTCCAGGCACCCGCCGAACGCTTCGCGTTCTACCGCGGGCCGAACCAACGTAGCCTATTCGAGACAGCTGAAGAGCGCGTCTTGCCGCGCTTCCCAGAGCCGCACGCACTCCGCGTCGAAGCGCGCATCGATCTCCGCTTCGCAGGCCTCAAGGTTGGACGGCACACCGCCCGTGCACATGGACTCGTCGAGGCACTCGGCAAACGCCTCCTGAAGGGAGAACTCGCAGTCGAGGGCAGCGCGTTCCGCCGCCGTACCCGTCGCAAACGTGCCCGCGAGGCACTCGATGAGCGCTACATTTCGTTCCGAGATGATCGGTTCGGGCGGACAGCCTTCAAGCGCGTCGTCACAAGTGCAAAACGCGCTCGCCTCTTCGAAACGCGCCGTGGCGTAGCGTGTTGCAAGCGACACCGGCTCGAGCTGCGGTGCTTCCGCATCCAAAGATGCCGCGTCGCCACCGCCTGCGTCATCGTCGCCACAAGCCACACCAAGTACAAGCAAACACAGGATTGTCTTTCGCATCGTTACTCCTAAGGAAAGGGGGATGCGAAGCACCTTGCAGGGCGCGTGCCGGCGTCGCGCAGGTCGTTTTGCGTTCGATCGTTCCTGCGGCTGTGCCGTAAATCGCACACCTGTCGCCGACGCTCACAGCTCGCCCGGTTGCTTCATCAACGCACGAGACAGTCCATGCGCGGTTGGCCCTCGAGTGCCTCTCCGCTGCGCGCCGTGCCACATCAAAGCCTACCCGCGTCCGCAACGTTGCGACGACCGAATCGCCGTACATACGGATGGCGCTTCGCTCTCCGCAAACGCGTCCGTTCGAAGACGCGCGCTAAGTCCAGTGGCGACACGCGGGTTGAAGTACGCATGCGGCGCAAGCGTCGTCACTTCGCTTCGACGGGCACGCGCGGGATACGCCGAGGTGGCAGAGGGCGAAGTCGTATTTGACCGGGTCGTGCGGATCGAAGCGTCGGAGCGCGGCGGTGATCTCCTCCGCCGTCCGCCAACTCGCATCCTTCCGCTCCGTCAAGCGCAGGTTGTGAGCGATGCGTTGAATATGCGTGTCGACAGGAACGACAAGCTGCGCCGGCTCGACAGGCCATAGGCCGAGGTCGACGCCGTCGGCGGGACGTACCATCCAACGAAGGTAAAGGAGCAGCCGTTTGCACGCGCTTCCGGCGTGCGGGTCGGGAACCAGGTGGCGCATGTTGCGTGAAGGCACCCCGCGCGCGGGCCTTCGCAGTGCGTTTGCGAAGGCAGCGAGGGCGTCTCGAAAGCTCGCCCTCTCCAGTTCGAACGCGAACGCATCACCGAGTGTGCCTGCTTCCCGTTGAAGTCGGCCCGCGTTGTAGATGAGGTCCGCCAAATGGTCGCCGCGGTACACGCGATGCACAAACCCCTTGAGGCCCGCGCGAAGGGAGCGGCGACTGCGCTCTGCGCCCCTGGCCGGCTCCGGTCCTAGCACGTCCAACACGCGGGCGATGCTCTTCTGCACGGCAACGATGTTTCCGAAGGCGAGGAGCGAGGCGATGAGGCCAACGATTTCCTGGTCCTGGACCCGCGCGAAACGGTGTACGAAGGCCACCGGGTCCGCTTCGCGCCGGGCGATCGGGTCCTGCTCACGGAGCAGGCGATCGAGCCGCGATTTGAGCGAAGGCACGCTTTGAACTGGCTCCGAATATTCGCCGCCGCAAGGCTTCCTTAGGCATTTTTTTCTGCGCGCATCGCGAGAGATTGGTAAGCCAGCGGCATGGCCCCGGATTCGAGAGCGGCACGGCGCGCCCTGCTCGGGGTGCTCTGTATCGCCATGGGCGCTGTGACCAGTGCGCAGGCGGACGACATCGTAACGCCCACCTCGCCGAGCGGCGTATCGAAGGGACCATACTTTGTCGGCGTCGATACGACGAGCGCGTGGGTCTTCGTGGAGACGCTCGGTCCCGCCCAGCTTTCGGTGCGCGCTGAACCGGAGCTGCGCCTCGCAGAACCCGACGTCAACCGCGTAGCGGCCGCGGAAGTGATGGAAGTCGGCAGGGCCGAAGCGGCGACGGCGGAAGCAGACGCGGAAGTGGTCGGCGCCGACGCGAGTGCTCCCGTCGGCGCGGAAGTCGCGCCCAACGGAACGGTGAGCGCAAGGGAAGCGCGCGTGTCGACACGCCCCTGGCGCGAAGACGGACGTGTGCTGGGAGCGATCCGGCTGAGAGGCTTGCGTCCCGACACCGCATACACGGTACGCGCCGGAAATGCGACGGGAACGCTGCGCACAGCGCCGGTCGAAGCAGAGCAGCTCAGCTTCATCGTCTACGGCGACAACCGTACGCAGCATCAGCAGCATCGCGCGGTCGTTCGCGCGGTGGCCGCGGAGCCCAACGTGCGCTTCATCCTTCACACGGGCGACCTCGTCGAAATGGGCGGCCGCGCAACCGACTGGGACACGGCCTTTGAAATCTCGTCCGAGCTTTTTCGCCGC
>JBCCRV010000465.1:0-6170 GCA_039201085.1 Myxococcota bacterium
CGAAGACGAACTCCACGATTTGAACGATTCCCGCCACGCTGCCGGCGAGCGGTCCCAGCGCTCGGCTGCAGTAGACAAAGGCGCCACCGGCGCGGGGAATGGCGCAGGCCAGCTCCGTGTAGGAGAGAATGAACGTGACGTACATCACCGTGATGACCAGCGTCGCCGCCAGCATCCCGTACGTGCCGCCCAGGGGCAGCCCCAGGTTCCAGCCGAAGTACTCACCGCTGATGACGTAGCCCACGCCCAGGCCCCAGAGCATCACGGGGCCCAGCGTTCGTTTTAGTTTGCCGTCGGCATTCGGGGCGTCAGTCACGGCCGCCAGTGTGGAACAGACCTGCGGCAAAAGCGACGAGGGTCTGTCCGCGCGTCATGCCTTTCGTGTCCAAGCCGTCCCGTGAAGACGCGTGCGCGTCGCCGCGGACAACCAGCCTGAGCGCGTGGGCCTGCGAGCGTTCCGTCCAACCAACTACGGCGAACGCCAAACGTACGCTTGAACGCCTTCGTCAATGTACGGGCCTACGGGCTGAAAGGACGCGTCTCGCTCCGAAATGCTCCACGTGTAGAAGTGGTCGCGGCCCGGCCAGAAGCCGCGGTAGAGCGGCACGGCGTCGCAGCGTTCCGTGCTCGATGCCCAGCCGAGCGAGCCTTCGTAGGTGAAGCCGCCGCATGCCGTACTGGTCGAAATGAAGTGGTCGTTGGTGCTTGGAATCCAGCAGCGATGCAGCTGCACGAGGTTTCCAGTGACGTTGCTTGAGTAGAGATGGAAGTACGGTCCGCCACCTTCGAGCACGTAGCGGCTCGCGCTGGACTGGCGCGCGTAGAGGTGGTCTGCGCCATCGAGCCAGCGAAGGCGGTAGATGGGAATCGTTCGGCAGCTCTCGTCGCAGGTGCCATCGCAGTCGGTGTCGATCAGATCGCCGCAGGTTTCAGTCAGCGTACGCGTGCAGCTTCCGACGTCCGTGCGCGTGCTGTCGTTGCAGCTGCCGCCGCCGCAGACGCGGTCCGTGCATGTGCGCGTACGCGTGCCCGTGGTGTCGCACATATTGCTAAAGCCGCCGCAGGCGCCGAACGGTCCGCAGACGGTTCCGCCGCACATCGTGCCGTTCGTGTTGCGCGTGCACGCGCCCGTTTCGGTGCTCGTGGACGGTGCGCACGTGCCCGTGCTGCAACGCTGTTCCGTCACGGAGCGCGTACGCGTTCCGCCGTTGTCGCACGTGCCGCTGAAGCCTCCGCACCCGCTCCACGGACCGACCGTGGTCGGGTCGCAAAACGCGCCATTTGCTTCGTTACCCGTTTCGACGCACACCGGTGAGCCCGAAGCGCAGCTGATTTGGCCGACGCGACAGGTGGCGGGCGTGCACGCCTCGCCCGGATTGCATCCGCCCAGGCAGCTGCCGTTCTGGCAGAAACCGGCGCTGCAGGCGGTGCCGGTCGGTTCAACGCTGTTGGCGGGGCATGCGGCGGAAGCGCCCGTGCACACTTCGCGCACGTCGCACTCACCGGCGTCGGCGCGGCATTCAAAGCCCGAGGGGCGAAGCACGTCGGGCCCGCAATCGCGCGAGCCGCCGGTGCAGCGTTCTTCCACATCGCAGCCTCCGCCTGAGCTGCGGCAAACGCGGGCGCTGCCGGCAAAACCGTCAGCGGGGCAGTCCACATCGCTGCCGGTGCACTGCTCCGGAACATCGCAGACACCGGCCGAGATGCGGCACGTCACCGTGTTCGGTTGTACGGCGTCCGCCGGGCAGCTCGGCCCGCTTCCCGAACAGGTTTCCTCGCGGTCGCAGACGCCTGCCGCCGCGCGGCACACGGTGGTGGAAGGCAAGAACGCATCGCTGGGGCAGACGGCGCTCGAGCCGGTGCAGAGCTCGTCGGCGTCGCAGCTGTCGGTGGCCGGTCGGCAGATCGTCGTGTCCGGTTGAAACGTTTGCGCGGGACATTCGGTGGAGTCTCCGTCGCACACCTCTTCGATGTCGCAAAGGCCGCCGGACGCGCGGCAGAGCGTGCCGGCTGGCGCCGCACCCGCGGGCATGCATACGGGCACGCCGGTACTGCAGTCGACCTCGCCCAGAAGGCACGGGTTGCCGGTGTCACACGTCTCGCCCGGTGTGCACGCGTCGTTGCACGCGCCGTCGAGGCAAAAGCCGAGCGAACAGCTTGTGCCGGTGGGCGCGAAGCCGTCGTCCGGACAGAGCGGGCCGCCGTCGCAGAGCTCGCTGACGTCGCATTCGCCAGCTTCGCCTCGACACGTCACACCCGCCGGTTGGAGCACGTCGGCAGGGCAGAGCACGCTCGAGCCGTCGCAGGACTCCACGATGTCGCACGCGCCGGCGGAGGCGCGGCATTCCGAGGTGGAAGGGCGCAGCTGGTCCGAAGGGCAGGTGTCTGCAACGCCATCGCAGGTGTCGGCGACATCGCACGGGCCGGCGCTCTCGCGGCATACGAAGCTCTCCGCGCGTTTGGTGTCGGCGGGGCACACGGCGCTGCCGCCATCGCATAGCTCAGCCTGGTCGCAGGGGCCCGCGGCGTCCCGGCAAACGGTGCCGTTCTGAAATCCATCCGAAGGGCAGCTAATGCCCGCTCCGTCGCACACCTCGGCGACGTCGCAGGGCCCGGCACTTTCTCGACAGACCGTGCCCGCCGGTTCGAAGCCCGCGCTCACGCACACGGGTTCGGGCCCCGAGCAATCAAAGACGCCGAGCTCGCAGCGATTGCCCGTATCGCACGGCGCACCAGGCGTGCAGCCCTCGAGGCATTCAACGCTCAAGCCATCGCAGAAGCCGTCCGGCGGGCAGGAGGCCCCGGCGGCGAGTCGTTCGTCGGGCGGGCAAACGGGGGACGAACCGTCGCACTGCTCGATGGCGTCGCACGGGCCCGCGCCGAGGCGGCACGTGGCGGTCTCTGGCTGAAAGACGTCGTCCGGGCATTCGGTGGTCGCGCCGTCGCAAACCTCTTCGGCGTCGCATTCTCCCGCGGCTTCGCGGCACACGGTTCCGGCGTCCGCCGGTCCGTCCGCTTCGCAGGTCGCGCGGCCGTCGACGCAGCGGGTGACGCCCCGTTCGCATGCGTTCGGTCGTTCGCACGTGGAGCCGTCGATGCAGCCGGCCACGCAGCTGCCGCTATTGTCGCAGCTACCGGCCACGTCGTCGGTGATGCACGCGCTGCCCGGGGCACGGCGTTCGCCCACGCAAGTTGGGTCGCCGTTGTCGGGGCATTGCAGGACGCCATCTTCGCACGGGTTGCCCGTGTCGCACGGGTCGCCGCAGCCCATGGGCCCCATGTCCGGCGTGCCCGCGTCGCTGTTGAAGAATGCAAAGCGAACCACCGTGCGGCCGTCGATGGTCACTTCACGCGATTGCTCTACAAGCGTCGAGCCGTCGGGGCGCTCGAGCCGTACGCCCACTTGGACCGTGGCCGAGGGCACGTTGTCACGCGACGCGACAACACGTCCCGTCAGGTATTCGCCGCGTTCCGCTTCGGTGGCAACGGTGCGCTCCACGTCGAAACCTTCGGCGTCGACGGCGACGGCGGTGAAGTCCGAGCCCGGGATCCAATCGGTCTGCACTTCGACGATCAGTTCGGCGCGTCGTCCAAGCACCGCGGCGTCCCCGCAGGCGAGGGCGCCACTCACAACGAAGAGCACCGTTGCGAGTCGAGCGATCGAAAAGGCACGCGTCATGGGCCCAGCCTAGTCCAGCATTCTTCGGTAGAAAAGCGTCGCCGGCGCGTTCTTGAAGGCGCGTTCGAACGCGCATCTTTGCGGGGGTGCTAGTGTTCGTCTGCCCGATGCCGCTATGGTACCGACGCTGCGATGAAGCGCTCGACGAGACGACTTTTGCATGGCACCGCCGTGTCGCTTTTCGCCCTTTGCCTTAGCGCATCGGGCGTGAAGGCCGACGACTACTGGGTCGAGCCCTTCAGCGTCCGCCTCGAAGGCGGCCTCGGGGGAATGCTGCGCGAGTTCCAGCAGGACACGCTCGATCAAGGTTTTGGGCTGATGGGCTCCGTACGCCTTGGCGTGCAGCCGGTCAGACCGCTCGTCCTGCAGGTGGGCTACGAAACGTGGTTCTTCCCAAGCGATCAAGGAAACGCGCAACAGCATACGATTGGCGGCGGCATTCGCATCGAGCCGCGGCTCGTCGGGGACCTTTACCTGAACGCGGATGTGAACGGCGGCGTCGCGCTCACCGGTGATCTCGTGCGTTTTGCCGTGTCCGCCATGGTCGGCGCCGAGTGGCGCGTGATCGACATACTCGGCATCGGCATCTTCGCCCGCTACAACCACACCTTCGCCACCGAAGACGATGTGCAGTCCGATGCATCGATGTTGGCGGGTGGGATCTCGATCACGCTGCGGGGCCGGCCCGCCCCTGCGGATGCAGGCGCGCGCGACCGGGACGACGACGGCGTGCTGGACCGCGACGACCTCTGCCCGGACGAACCCGCCGGTCCGGATCCCGATCCGGTCCGTCCCGGTTGCCCGGCGTCTGACAGCGATTCGGATGGCGTCTTCGATCACCTGGACGAATGTCCGAGTACGCCGGCGGGCGACCACCCGAACCCCAATCGACCCGGATGCCCCGACGCGGACCGCGACGCGGACGGGGTCGTCGACAGCGACGACGCGTGTCCCGATACGCACGCGACTCTGAACCCCGATCCCGATCGACCGGGCTGCCCGCTCCCCGATCGGGACGGCGACAGTGTGGCGGACCAGGACGACGCCTGCCCTGACGAGTTTGGTGCGCCGCATCCGGACCCCGCTCGCAACGGATGCCCCGGATTGGTCCGCATCGAAGCCGGCATGATTCGCATCCTTCAGCCCGTCTTCTTCGCCGATGACGAAGACACGATCCTCGAAGAGAGCGAGCCCGTGCTCGCCGCCGTTGCGGACGCGCTGATCGCGACGCCAACGATCACGCTTCTCGCCGTCGACGGCCACACGGACAGCCGCGGCGAAACCGACTACAACCAAGATCTTTCCGAACGTCGGGCGCGAAGCGTCGCCCAGTTCCTACAGTCCCGCGGCGTCGAAGCGCACCGCCTCGATGTCAACGGCTACGGCGAAAGCCGGCCACTCGAAGCGGGCGAAAACGAATCCGCGTACGCGGTCAACCGGCGCGTGGAGTTCCGAATCTTAGAACCCGCCTTCGAAGTCGACTAGAGCTCCTCCCAACGGGATGAGCTCTAGATTCGTCGCCGCCAGCCACGTTTTTCGATGGTGCGAAAGTTGCGTTCGTTCGCAAGCGACTCGAGGTAGGGCGCAAGGTGGTCGAGTTCGACGTCGTTCGGATCACCCTTAAAGGGCCGAATATGCACGTAGTTGCCGTAGGAACGGGCAACCTTCGCCGGCGTATCGTCCACGTAGAGAATGCGTTCCTTCGCATAGCCGGCCCGGATCAGCTTCTTGATGTCCTTGAGATAGACCCACTCGCGAAGATCGAGATCGCTACGCAACGTGCAGCGTTTTCGATCCCACAAAAACTCCAACGGTTCGCCGACAAAGTGCTCCACGATCGGCGCCGCGTAGGCGCCCGTCGACGCCGTCCACACGCCGACCCGCCAACACTCGCGCACCCGCGCGATGAATGCTTCGAGACCCGGACGCGGTGTGACGAAGTACTCGTCGAACGCCATCTCACCGTCCAGCCCGCGGTGCTCCAAGCCCGCCGAGATCAGCGTCTCGTCCAGATCGAGGACAAGTAGCGGTCTCTTGACTGCTGGTTCTGGGTCGAGCCGTTCCTCGTCCACAAGGCGCCAACCATATCAGCGAGCCGTCTGCGACGCCCAACGGATATTTGTTCGCGTGGCCATGCTGCAGCCGGACGGGCACTGCGCCGAGTGATCAGAGCTCTTGGGTCCGCGCGGTTCTTGCTTAGCGATTCACAAGTCGCTAGCAACGGGTTCGACGCTACTCGCCATATTTCTTCACCAGCCGCTGCAGCGTTCGTTGCGTGCGCATGGTGTAGATGCCCACTAGCTTCTCCAATGCCCGTAGATCGAGGTCGGCGTCAGAGACGCCGCCCTGCGGAAGCCAGAATAGGGCACTCGGCGCGAACGCGAAGGTCTCGCCGAGTTGGTGCGTTTTCGCTTGCTCCGGTGCGTCGACGTCCCTGTCGAGCAGCATCACCTGCACCTTCCCACCTTTGGCGAGGGCGTCATCGTCAAAC
>JBCCRV010000466.1:0-6152 GCA_039201085.1 Myxococcota bacterium
CTTCTTCGGCGCCCGGTGCCGAAGAAGTGGCCGAAGCGCGGGCTCCGCGCGATTCGGTCGCGCTGCCGGACTTTGTGCGCCAGCGCATGCGTCCGGGCTTTTACGTGAGCCTCAACGGCGAAGAGTCCCGCGAGGATGGAAGGCGCTTCGCGCGCACGCTTCGCGGCGGCTTTCTCCGCGCCGACGCCCTTGAAGCCCCGACCCCGTCGTCCGACCATGGGGTGGTTCTGGGCGGCGCCTTTCGCTTGCCCGTCGCGTTCACGCGGCGCGACGGAACGCACCGACTTCGTCGGCGCGGAACGACGCGCCATTTTGCGAGCGCCGGCACCGTCGACCGTCATCGGCCCTTGGCCGTGGCACGCATGATGGACCGCTCCGGCCAAAGTTACATCGTCGACTCGGAAGGGTACACGGTTCGACGAAGCGCCGTTCGCATCGCTGCCGCCGTCGAGCGTCCGTCGCGCGTTCGTGAGGGAAGCCGCTGGATTCACGTGTCCCTTGCCGAACAAACGCTCGTTGCCTACGAGGACGACACGCCCGTGTACGCCACGCTCGTGTCGACGGGGCGCGAGGGCTTCGAAACGCCCGCCGGCCTCTTTCGCATTCAAAGCAAGCACGTCTCCACGACGATGGACGACCTCACGGACGAAGACAGCGCCTACCAAATCGAAGACGTGCCCTGGACCATGTACTTCGAAGGCAACTACGCCCTTCACACGGCCTTCTGGCACCGCCGCTTCGGCACACCCCGCAGCCACGGCTGCGTGAACCTCGCCCCCGCGGACGCGCGCTGGGTCTTTCATTGGGCCGGTCCCGAGCTCCCCGCATCGTGGCACGGCGTCTTCGCCGACCGCCACCGCGCCGGGAGCTGGGTTTACATCACCGAAGAGTAGGTGCGCTCCGCGGAAGGCGTGCCCTTCGGCGCAGGCCTTGCATTTGCGGAGTGTTCCATGCGAACCCACTGCGCGAAGGGAGGTACAGGGGTGTGGGCGAAACGAACCCTGATGTTCGAGGACTGGTTGCGTTGGGCGAGGGGGAGCAGGGGGTCGTTGTGCTTCGCTTTCATGAGGCGGTGGATGCAGAGACGCTCGCGCCGCTCACGGCAATCCTTGCAGACGGCGCTGAGCTCCCGACCGGTCCCGTCGAACTCGTGGGTTTCCCGTGGGAGCCGGGTTCACGATCCGTCGACGAGCAGCGGGCGATTCTGAACGGTTTCCCGTCACTCGCTCGCGCACGCTTCTACCGCACAACGGAGTCGGTTCCGGGTCGCGACGCGCTTCCCTTTCCCGTCGACGGCTACGAGGCGGCCATCGAACACTACGATTGGTACGACTTTGGCGGCGCCGTGAAGTTCGCGGAGAATCCGCCCGGTCTCGAGTCGTGCTTGAACGCCTACCTCGGCGTCTGGGCGCAGTTTGTGGGGCGCTTTCGCCATCTCGACGTGACCTTCGACCGGCGACATCGAGCGGCGCATTTTTGGGGGGACCGCTTCGGCAGTATCGAGCCCGAAGCTCACGTGCATTTGTTTCAGTGGCTGATGGGGGAGCTGAGCGAGGTGGTTGCGGTACGGCACATGACGTTCGCTCCGGCGTCGATGGCGCAGAAGTACGCGGGATTGTTCGGCGACGCGCCAGAGCCCTTTGTACTTTCCGGAACCCCCACCTTGCCGCTCTTACGTACGGGCGGAGTCGAGGCGGTCGAGCAGTGGATGGCGACCCAGTCCGATTGGGCGCCCGTCGAAGTGGCACATATGCTGACCGAATCCGCCATTGTGCTGGCAGAAGCTGCGGACCAAGTACCGACCGTTGCGCTGAGCGCACTTGCGCGAGCCCTGGAACTCTCGCCCAGCGCACTGCGGATTCAGAGTGTCTTTGCTGGGATGCACGCGCACGCTGGCGAGACCGATGTGCTCCTGGCTCGCTTGCCAGCGTTTGCGTCCACTGTGCTCCTCGAGCTCGCGATCGAACTCGGCGAGGATGGGGGACCGGCCTTCGATCAAGCGATCGAGCTTTGGCTCGGAAAGGAAGGACCCGAAACGATGCTTCGAAGCGGCGGCGATGCTTCGGTGCAATCGTTCGGAGACGCCGCACCGGAAGCCATCATGAAGCTCTGGCGGCACTGCGTCGATTGGGAGCATTCACGCGCGGACGACGTGCTGGCGCGCATGCCCCGAAAGCTCGTGCCCGTGTATCAGGCCGCGCAAAACCTGCTCGATGAGGGCGAACCCGATTCGGAGCACGTCGCAGCGGTTTACCGATTGCTGCTCGAATGTCCCCAGCCGCCAGTGGAACGCTCCGCCCGTACCTACGCGGGCGGCCTGAACAACGCGTGCGTTTGGGCCACGACGGAAGGGGAGCGCGAGCTTGCCATCGACCTTGCTCGGGCAGCCATGCCGTACAGCCCGATCAGCCCGTACCTTCCGCACTCCATCGCATGTGCCCTCGTGTCGGCGGGTGACTTGGATCTGGCCTTTGAGATGGTGGAGCGTGCCGTAGACAGCGACTACCGACACTTGGCAGAAGATTGGCCGAATGCTGGCGGGAGCATTCTTGAGAACGACGAAGACCTTGGTGAGCTGCGCGTTCAGCCGCGCTTTCGCGAGCTCTTTGCGCGTTGGCGCCGGGTGCGCGAACCACTTCGAGATGGTCGAGGCTTGCTGGAGGAGGACCCCGAGGCCGCAGTGCCGCTGCTTCAGCAGGCTGCAACGAAGGATTCGCCTGTTCGGCGTCAGGCCCGCATCGCGCTTGCCGACGCGTACATGCGCCTCGAGCGGGTGGAAGAGGCGTTCGAGCTCTGCAGGCTGGGTCTCGAAGAACATCAGGATCCAGCGCTCTTTCGCGCGTGGCTCGAAGCCGCTAAACGCTTAGACTTGGCACCGGATGGCGTGGACGTGCTTCGCCTCTTTCCTTTCGACAATCAACCGTCGACTTGCGTCGACGCGGCCGTCGAACGGCTTGAAGCTCTGAACGATCCTGTTCATTTGTCCCTGCTGCGTGCGCGTATCGACGAGGTGGGGTAGCTCCGCTCGCATTCGCCAAGAGGTGCCCGACGGAAGTGGCGCCGGGACTGCGTCAACTATCGCAGGAAGAAGCGCGGGTCGTCGGGGCGCATATCGAGATGCAGGTGGTCGCGGTGGCCTTCGTTGTAGTTGGGCGTCAGCACGGACGAGAAGATGCGGGCGGCCCAAAGCTCGCACGCAATGGCGCGCAGGGTTCCGGCGTCGCCGGAGGGCGCGCGGCCGCTGCAGGTGCGGCGAAGGGGCGTAGCCTCGTAGTCGCGCTGGACGTCCATAAAGCGGTCGCCGACCCAAAAGCGGCTGAGGTCCAATGCAAGGCCCATGCGGTGAAAGCTGGTCGTCGGATGCGTTCGGTACGTGCTCAGTACCTCCACGGCTTCCACGTCGTGGCTGGCAAGAATGGCGGAAAGCTGCGGCAGGCGCGCCGCGAGTTCGCAACTGACCACGAATGGGCGCTCTTCATGCGTGAGGCGGTAGTGAATGCCGCCGACGGGCCCAAGGACTTCCACCGCTGCGGGCACGAGTTCGGCCATCGCGGGCCGTGGGCGGGCGGGCACGCCGAGCTCTTCCAGCTGAGCGAGGCATTCGTCCGTATTGCGAATCGACCAGGCGTGTGCCGGGTCGACGACCCATTCGGCGCCGCCGATCTGCGCCCGGTAGTTCACGAAGGTGGGCACGAGCGACGCGATGCGCCGGGCCGCCCGACCCGCGCCGTCGTCGGCGTCGGCGGCAAAGCGCTGGGGTGGGCGCGGAACGGCGGGCGCGCGCGGAACGGGAAGGCCGGGTGTGATCGCTTCGCCTTCGCTGGGGTCGCCGCCTTCAATCGGTCCATGGGCGTGGCGCCCT
This sequence comes from Myxococcota bacterium, assembly GCA_039201085.1. Lineage (GTDB taxonomy): Bacteria > Myxococcota_A > Polyangia > Polyangiales > Houyiibacteriaceae > JBCCRV01. The sequence continues at coordinate 3,863 of JBCCRV010000466.1, forward strand.
TCGCTCTCCTCGGGGTTGGCGGCTCTACGAGTATGGCCGGCCTCGCCCGCTTCAACATCGCGGCCGTCACGCGCCTGGCTGCCCCCGCTCGTCTCAGCGTCGCTCGCCTCGTTTTCATTTGCCGCGCCCGGAAGGCGCCAACGTTGATCGAAGTTGCCGAGCTGCTCCAGGCGGCTCCGGCCCGCGACGCGGCGCTGCTGACCGCGCAGCTCGCGGCCGCGGTAGATGGCGTAGTCCGGGAGGAACTCAGGCAGCTTATTGCCGCGGCGTACGGCCTCGCTGGTGACGGCGCTCTGAACAATGACGTAGCGCGAGGGCGCGTCCGGGTTGGGGTGGATGAAGCGCACGCCCATGTCGGGGCCGTCGAAGCGCTGCGAACCCAGGGCGACGCCCTGGGCGTCGACGCGAATCGGTAGGCGCTCTTCCAGTGCGGTCAGGGCCGCGTTTGAACCGGGCGTCGCGTAGAGAACGAGCGTGGCCGACTGTGCGAGAACGGGCGTGACTTCCGTGTCGGCGATCACCTCCTGGCCGAGGTGCCATGCCCAGAGGGGCCAGCCCCGGGCGCCGCGCTCGGCGGCGCGTCGCAGGTCGTCCGTGTCCGCGGCGTTTTGCGTGCCGTACACGTGCACCATGCGCCCGTAGTAGGCGTCGCTGATCGGGCCGCTCAGTCCGCGTACCTTCGCGAGGCCCTCGTCCTCGAGGAAGCCCGCGACCCACCCGCCGGCGCGCTTCTTGAGGTAGAAGCGCTGGCCCATCGCGATGCGCGGACCGCGGTACACTTCGTCGCCGTCCACGCGCACGGTGATCGCGCCTTCACCGGGCAGTCGAAGGGCGTTGAGCGAGAAGGCCCGCACGCCCTCGGTGGTCAGCGCAAGCGTTCCGCTCGCAAAGCTGCCACGCACTTCGCCGAGTTCGGGGTAGTTCGCGAAACGCTCGACGCGCACCCAGTGTTGCTCCGCGGCTCGGTAGTCGCCGCTCACGAGTCGCACTTCCGTCGGGCGCGGGTTTCGCCGCTCCGTCAACCGATCGTAGACGCGGCCGTGCCGGTGCGCCCGGTAGAGGATGTCGTGGCCGGCGTCGAACCACGTTTCCTCCGCCGTGACGCCCGAGAGCGTGCCGAGGTGCCGAGTGAAGGCCTCCACGTAGCTCGGCCGCATCGGACCGCCGTCGGAGCGACCGTGGTAGTAGCGAAGCTTCGTGTTAAACCAGTTCTCGGCGAGGTGAAGCCCGCTGTAGCGCATCACTTCGTTCCGCGTGACGGGGCGCAAGCCTCCGCCCGTGTACTGAAGCCAACTCGGAGCGCCGGCCATCGCCTGCACGCTCGCGAAGCGCCACGCGTGCCGCACGCCGACGCTGTATGCGCCCACGCCGCCGTTGCTGAGGCCGCCTAGCACGACGCGATCTTCGTCGACGTTGTAGTGCTCTATGACGTCGTCCATCACGTCGAGCACGTCCTGCTCGCCCATCCAGCGCCACATGACCTGGCCGAAGCCCGTGGGCGCGACGACGATCCAATCCGGTGACCAGCGCGGGGTGTAGTCGTCGTAGAGGTGCTCGTCATAGGTGACCCAATCCATGTTGTTGCCGAGCACGACCCCGAGGAAGAGGTTGCCGTTCGATGAGCCGCCATGGAGGGCGATATAGAGCGGGTAGGAACGCTCGGGATCGTAGTTCGGCGGGATGTAAACGGCGTAGCCTTGAAGCTCCGGACTGATGGCCGAGCGGTATGCGCGGTTGACGATTTCGCCGCGCGCGGCGGCATACGGGTCTTCGCCGGCTTCAACGGCGCTGAGGTAGCGTGTTCCGCGTCGCCGCCAGGAAGCGGCGGCGGCCTCATAGGAGCGTTCGATGCGATCGGCCCGGTAAAAGAGAAAGGCGATCGAGTCGAGTATGCCGTCGGGCGCCCGTCCGCGTAGCGCCTCGATGCGCGCGGCCTCATCGGCCCGGGCGGGCGAAGCAAAGGCGAAGGCCGCCAGGGCTAGGCTGAGGGCGGCGCGGCGAAGGGGAGCCATGCGGGTCATATGCGTGAAGGCGGGCCCGATTCGCAAGGGCCCTCGCCATGAACACCGCCCGCATGGTGATCGCTTCCCATATTCTCGCGGCGAGGGACGCGGTTGGGCGCAGTACCTGCGCGGGTGCGCACTCCGGGCTAGCCCGGAAAAGTCACCAGCCGCCGCGCCCTCGCACATTTCCTGAACATCACAGCACTTCCGCTCATCGCTAAAATACAGTGTGTATTCGTCGCTCTTCGCGAAAGCACTGTGAAGTCCAGGACTTGCACGATCATCGC
>JBCCRV010000467.1:0-6131 GCA_039201085.1 Myxococcota bacterium
AGGAAGGCCTCGCCGAAACGCTCACCGTGAAAGGCTACGGTCTTTCCGCCTCTCTGGAGCGAACCCTTTCGACCACGAATGCTCAACGACAACTATTTCTCCCCACCGTGTTGCCTCATCGGGGAGTGTTACTCAGCTGCGTCACGGCTCAACCACTCATCGACCGCGCCCTTGGGATCTCCTGGGAGAATAAGCGCGCGGGCCTGCCGACTTCGCCAGTCGCGGACTCGACGCTGGAGCGTGCGGAGCTGCCCTCGGGTGAAGTCTCCGGGGTGCCTGTTGCGGAGTTCGTCGAAGAGTTGCCTCGCCGTCGCTTCCGGGTGGCGTTCGAGCCAAGTCACGGCCTCGTTCCAGACCGACGCGAACGGATCCTTGCGCGTTCGCCAGGTTCGCGCGGGCTTCGGTTTTCTCCGATGAGTGGGTCGCGCCTCGCCGTCCCTCCACAGCAGTGGGAGGGCGCGTAGGAACTGGTCGACATCGGCTCGCTGGGTTTCTTCCGGAACGGTTCGCCCCGCCATGGTGGCGAGCGAAGCCTGGCACTCTCGAATCTTGTGAAGCAGCGACACGGGATCGAGACGAGCCCTCTGCTCAAGCAGCCGCGCTTTCGCGTGCTCGCTGACGGTCGGATGCGCGAGGAGCCTGTCGCAGGGCGTAGCGGGTGGATAGTAGGTCTTCTTTACCTTTGCTCCTTGACGGCTCTTCTCCTTGAGCTTGAACGACGGCTGGAAGAAGTTCACGTACAAGCGCGCGGTACCGTAGAGCCGGGCCAGAACCCGAGTTGCAGCGGCTCCTTCGAACCGGTCATACCCCACCAGGCGCCGAACGACCGCTCCGTTCTTCTGCTCGATCCAAGCTTGGTCGTTCTTGTGGTGCGGCCGCGAGCGGGTTTGCTGGATGTCCGCATCCTTGCAGTACGAGCGAACGGTCTCGTTCACGAACGCACCGTCGTTGTCGGTATCAAGCCCGCGTATGGGCACCGGCACCTGCAGGCGAAGAATCCGCAGGGCTTCGACGACCAGTGACTGCTCCCGGACGATGAGCGGTACCATCTCGGTCCATCCGGAGCACACGTCCGTAAGCACGAATGAGTGAATCGGCGAGCCCCGCATCGAACCCCCGGCGTGCACCACGAAGTCCGCTTCGAAGAAGCCCGGCTTGGCATCACCCCAGTCCGCGAAGGTCCGGACGGGAATCTGCCGCTTGAGCGCATGCCTGTTCGCGCGCCGCTTGCGGCGGCCGTTGCCACACGCGCCGCGTCGGGTAGGCGCCAGGACACGATCGATCGTCGCCGCACTCATCGCCAGCAGTTTGCCCCGCACCTCGGGATTGACCGAAAGGTGCTCGTGATGTTCCATGCTCCGCAGCAATGCGGGAAGCGCTGCTTTGAGTCGTTTGCCGCACATGCGGTCACCTGTCTCCCATAGGATGATCAGCGCCTCCCTGACTGCGTCGTCGTACACCCTCGCACGCCTTGGAACGGCCTTCTCCTTGGACTCGGCTCCGGCTTGGCGAAGCAGTCGGAGTGCGTGCTTTCGGTGGTAACCCGTGACCGCGACGAACTCGTCGAGGATTCGCGTCTTCTCACTGCGCCCGGACTCGCGATATCGACCAGCGATCGCAGCCACCAGCTCATCTCGCGCCATCTTGCTCATGCCTCTGCTCATCCTTCCTCCCGGTTCGGCCCGGGTAGCAATTTAGATGAGGCAACGCTCAGCGCCCCGGTAGCAAAGGAGCTGAGTCAACGCGCCTTGGTATCGGTACACTCAAGGCGGCTCAGCGTCACGATCTCCTCGAAGTCTTCGAAGACCGCTATGACCTTCGCGCCACCATCGTCACGAGCCAGCTCCCCTTCGAAAAGTGGCACGCGTGGATAGGTGACCCCACCGTCGCCGACGCGATCTTGGACCGCCTCGTCCACAACGCGTACAAGATCCAGCTAAAGGGACCGTCCCAACGAAAGAACAAAGCCTGACCCAACCCCAACACAGACCTCTCACGTCGCTTCGCTCCGAAACCGGTTTCACACCCAGTGTTCACGATGGCGATCTAGGTGTTCACGTTGGCCGATATACGCAGCAGGGGCGCGCGCGTTCTACGTGTGTGGCTCGCACGGCTGACCTTCGTGTGTGTCAGAGCCCCATGCCCGCGCCGCCCGTCGTCAGGGGGGCGTAAAGTGGGCGTCGCGAGCATCCCGCAAAAGTGGGTGTCCTTTCTACTCTCCTGGAAGCGGCGGCGGCATTCGTCGTAGGCGTCGTGCCAGGCTCGGTAGGTTTGCTTCGCTTTGATGCGTTCTTCGTGACTGAGGCCGCGCGTTGCGAACGCGGGGACGAGCGTGTCGAAGACTTCCCAGCTGCGCGATTGTTTGAACGGGTCTTGTTTCGCCGCGCGCTCCGCCCCCAGGTACTTCCAGCCCTTCTGGCGGACTTCCGCTTGCGCGTTCTTCACGTGGTGGTCGAGGCGCTCCTTGAGGGCGTGCTTTGCGGTCTCTCGGCTTCCGTAGTGTTCTTCGAGTTCCTCTGGGAAGCCGAGGGTGAGCGACGCGGTGTCTGGAAGTGTCTTGCGCTTGCCGAAGAACGCTTCCGGACGCTTTGCCGTCCACGTCGTGCGGCCCATGTCGTCGATGCGGCTTCGTAGACCCGGCCATTCTTCGAGGTAGCGGACGGCGCCGGCGGAGACCGGGTTCGCGAGCGTGTACGCGATTTTGTCCACGATGGCTTCGGGGTGCAGGCAAACGACGCGGTTCGCCTTTGGGCGGAAGACTTGTCCCCGCGTTTTGTACGTCGCCTTGATGTACTGCGCCGTCATTCGGTTCAGGTCCCGGAAGAAGTGCGGGTGCACGCCATCGCGGTCTTTGATGACCGGGTGGTAGTGGTTGCTCATCACGCCGAGGGCGTACACCGCCACGTTCCATTTCTCCGCGCAGTACGCCACGAAGTACGTGAAGGCTTGGTTCATCTCGCGGGTCGGTCTCAGCAAGTGGGTGGCGCGAAAGGCGAACAAGGAAGACGGGTGCAAGGGCCGGTTCTGGGAAGGGCGGTTTACGAGCCAGCCCTTGCTCGACGAGCAGGCGCTCCTGACGTGCATGGCGTACGTGGACCTGAACCCGGTGCGGGCGGGGATGGCGAGGACGCTGGAGCAGGCGGTGCATACGTCGGTGCATGCCCGGCTGAAGTCGGCGACGGAGGCGATGGATGTCGCCGCGGAAGGCGGCGCCGCGAGGGACGCCGTCGCCGAGTCCGTGAACGGCCCGGGTGCCGCGGGAACGAAGGGCAGGAAGAAGCGCCGTGCGACGGCGCAAGTGGCGCGGGAGGGGGCGGTCCTGGACCGCCGTACCCGGCGGCGAATGGTGCCGGAGGGCTTGGCGCCGATGGGGGACCAGGTGACGGAGCGGCAAGCGCGTGCGGGAGCGCGGGGTGAGCGCGACCCGCTCGCGCCGCAGAGCGTCCCGCTGACGTTCGTGGACTACGTGGAGCTTCTGGAATGGACGGGACGCGCGGCGCGCGAGACCGGCCCCCAAGGGAAGCTCACGGGGAAGGGCGCGGCGATACTGACGCGTCTACGGCTCGACCCGGCGCACTGGGTGCGGACGATGCGGGCCCACGGGCTGCAATCGGTGGGCGTGCTGGGCTCGGTCGAGCGGCTGCGCGAATATGCCGAAGCCCGCGGCAAGGCGTGGGTGCGCGGCGTCGGCCATGCGCAGCAGGCGGCGCTGAAGGCGGCGGCGCAGGCCGCTTGAGCACTCCCTCCCACGAGCGCCCCCGCTCTTTGCGGCACTCCGGCCCGGCTCCGACACGCGCTGCGCTCAGGCACCTGCACTTCACTTCAAGGCTGTGAACGCGCCTCGTCGAGGGGTCTCGTGGTCGCAGCGGGCCGCGTCACGCCGTCGGCCCGAGCATGCGGTCGCGACGACACGTGACCTTGTCTACTTAAGTGGGTGTCTGTTTGTTTCTGTTTATTCGCTTTTATTTTTGTTTATTCGAAGGAGGCGATTTCGTGACCGTTTCGGACGCCCAAGTGACGAAGCTGATGGACGAAATGGACAAGCACGGAGCAGACGCAGGACGGAGAGCGCAAGTCAAGGACGACCATCATCTCAATCGATGTCCGCTGTAGACCGACGAGCTCGTCGGGTACACAACCGCGTTGCGCCCGCCGGATGGAGCGCGTGCTCACTCGCAGTCGTGGTGCCGCCTGTCTGCGGTTTCACTCAAAACGGCGGCCCTATTGGTTAAGCGATTGTAGGTTTGCCAGGCGGGATCTCCGATTAGGACCACCTGATCGACGCCAAACCCGCGAACCTTGGCTGCCAGACTGACGCTGTAGAGGCCTGGTTCGTCGAACACTGCGAAGACGTTAGCTTCCCTGAAGTCGACATTCCGAGTCTCATAGCTCCATCGCCCGAGAGTCTTGTTGTACGCCTTCAGGTAACCGCGGGAAGCAGCCAGGGATTCGCCCACACCTTCGCTGTCTGCAAGGTCCTCAGGTCGACGATAGAGGTCAACATCGCCTTGACGTCGATACGAATAAAAATCGGCGACGTTGCCTCCCACCCTGAGCCACACGTCGTTGTGCTCGGAGTTGTTGTTCCCCCGATTGATGCGGCCACGGACACTCACGATGTATGTGCCCGGCGTCGAGATATAGACATTGAACCAAAGTTGGGATGAGCGCGCGATCAGGCCGCCACCATGGGTATTCGCGGGGTTGAACCACTCGTAGTATCCACGGCCGGAGTAGTCCGACACCTCTGTCTGCACTGCCCAGTTGCTCTCCGGACCCTCGTAGTAGGCGTCCTCAGCCTCCATGATCAAGAATCGGTCGACTTCGACGAATATCCGATCGCCGCGGTTCCCGAGACCCTCTTCGCAAAGCTGCTCGAGAGTGGCCGTGAGCCCGTCGGATGCCGGAGGGCCATCGTTGCTAGGCGGGTCGTCTTCGGCGTCGCCCGAGCCCTCGTCTGCGACGTCGCCGTCGATGCGATCGTCGCTAGCGGCGTCCTCCCCGACACCGACATCGCGTTCGCCAGTGTCCACGCTGCCCCCACACGACGCGCTTGAGCAGAGCCCGATAACGGCAACTATGGAGTGCAACCGACCGGCCGTATGTCTTCCCCTCTTGGAGATGCTCGGCACGCTAAAAGAGTAGCAAGAGTCATCGCCTTTCGCCATGTCTTCGGCTGCCATCGGAGCATCCCCAACCGGCGCGGCCCGCAACGACTGCGTCGCTCTTTGCCTCTGGTACCTCGCCCGTTGGACGTCGCCCGCCAACTTCGCGCATCCGGGCCGCGCTTCGTTCGGTGCGCCGCCGCATTGTGTGCAGCTGGCGCGTTTGCGTTTTGGGTTGGGTCAGCTCGGTGGGGCTTCGGCCTGCTGGCCGAAGTGCTGGACCATCGCCCAGGTGCCGGCAGGCCAGACGATGCCTTGCTCGCCTTCTAAGAAGCGGCGGCGGCATTCGTCGTAGGCGTCGTGCCAGGCTCGGTAGGTTTGTTTTGCTTTGATGCGTTCTTCGTGGCTGAGGCCGCGCGTTGCGAAGGCGGGGACGAGTTTGTCGAAGACTTCCCAGCTGCGCGCTTGTTTGAACGGGTCTTGTTTCGCGGCGCGCTCCGCGCCGAGGTACTTCCAACCCTTCTGGCGGACTTCGGCTTGCGCGTTCTTCACGTGGTGGTCGAGGCGCTCCTTCAGGGCGTGCTTGGCCGCTTCTTGGCTGCCGTAGTGTTCTTCCAGCTCCTCCGGGAAGGCGAGGGTCAGCGACGCGGTCTCTGGAAGCGTCTTGCGCTTGCCGAAGAACGCTTCCGGACGCTTCGCTATCCACGTCGTGCGGCCCATGTCGTCGATGCGGCTTCGTAGACCCGGCCATTCCTCGGGGTAGCGGACGGCGCCTGCCGAAACCGGGTTCGCGAGCGTGTACGCGATTTTGTCCACAATGGCTTCAGGGTGCAGGCACACGACGCGGTTCGGTTTCGGGCGGAAGACTTGTCCCCGCGTTTTGTACGTCGCTTTGATGTACTGCGCCGTCATCCGGTTCAGGTCCCGGAAGAAGTGCGGGTGCACGCCGTCCCGGTCTTTGATGACCGGATGGTAGTGGTTGCTCATCACGCAGAGGGCGTACACCGCGACGTTCCACTTCTCCGC
>JBCCRV010000468.1:0-6118 GCA_039201085.1 Myxococcota bacterium
CGGAACGCTTCCTTCGTCATGCGCGTCGGCTTCAAGAGGTAACGGCGGTGCGAGACGCGCGCCGTGAGGAACACGATTTGGCCTGGCAGCACGATTTGGCGCCGCGCGCTCTTCTTTCGGCGTTGTCCCGCACCGCGCCGCCGCTTCGGTGCGTTCTTGCTCTTGGGTTGGCGCTTGTTTCCCTTCGTCATCGAAGGCGGCCAGAGCAAAGGGTGCGCCGTTAGTAACGATAGGGTTTATGCGGGCTCGAGGTGGCGGTTCGCCAGTTTCCGCCGGCGGCCGCCAGGCCGCCCAGGTATCGCGTTTAGTCTCGCCGCCCGACATGAGCAGCCCGTGCCAGCAGTGCCTTGACGCGCAGGTGGTGCTGCAGGTCTTCCCATCGCTCGTCATCGCTCGGCCAGCCGGGATGAAGCGCCTTCGCGTTGGCGTACAGCGTCTCGGCCATCGCTAGCTTCTCTTCGATGGGCAAATGAACGCGGCGGTGTCGAGTCATGCGCTCTACAAGTGACCAGTCACGCTGCACTAGGCTGCGAAGCCCTTTCGGATCGAGAGTCGGCACGCGCCTAGCGTATCGCAGAATGTGCGGCCGCACATTCGGATACGCGCAACGCTCTTCGGCCTGTCGTGCCCTTTTTGCCCGCCTATGCGAGCCTTCATCGATGACGGAGCTCTTTCCTCGCTTGCAGATGCCCGATGGACGCCTCGCGCTTCGTGTCGACGATGGCGAGGGGCACGCGTCGCTCAGCTACGCGGAGTTCAGCCGGCGGGCTTCGGGTTTTGCTGCGCACCTGGAGGCTAGCGGCGTGAAGACGGCGGCCGTCGTGGCGCGTCCGCACGTGGACACGCTCGTCGCTATCATCGGTGCGGTGCTGGCGAAGGCCACGCTCGTACCCCTCAATGCGAAGCTCGGGCCCAAGGAGCGCGGGCACATTTTGCAGGATGCGTCGCCCGACGCGATCTTCAGTGCCGATCCTGCGGACGCGGAAACGGCGATCGGCGTGCACGACGCGCCGCCGCGAAGCCGCGTCCTGAGCGGCGCGAACACGCTCATGCTCTACACGTCGGGAACGACCGGCGCTCCTAAGGGAGCGGTCATCGCCGACCGGCAGATCGCTGCCAACATCGATGCGCTCGCGGATGCGTGGAACTGGACCGACGAAGATGTCGTGGCCCACGCCCTTCCGCTTTTTCACGTGCACGGGCTCGTCCTCGGCGCGTTCGGAAGCCTGCGTGTTGGAGGTGGCCTGCGCTTGATGTCGCGCTTTTCGCCGGAGGCCGTGCGGGACGCGCTTCATCCGGACGATCCCGCCCGCGGCACGATGTTCTTTGGGGTGCCGACGATGCATCGTCGCATCGCGGACGCCGCGGAATCGGATGCCTCGCTCGTCGCCAGCCTTCGCGCCGTCCGTCTTCTTATCAGCGGCTCGGCAGGCCTCCCCGTGCGTGAGCATCGGCGCATCGAATCGCTGACGGGCCGCGGCGTGCTCGAACGCTACGGGCTTACGGAAACGCTCATCGTCTGCGGCGTCCGCGCCGCGGTTGGACCAAAGCCCGGTACGGTGGGGCCGCCCCTGCGCGGCGTCGAGCTGCGGGTCGTCGACGACGAAGGCAAGGACGTCGAAGACGGCGTGATGGGCGAAGTTTGGGTCCGCGGACCCAGTGTTTTCGCCGGCTACCACCAGCGCCCCGACGCCAATGCCGCCGCCTTTTCCGATGGGTGGTTTCGCACGGGCGATCTCGCGCGCCAAAACGCCGATGGCGCGTTGACGATCGTAGGCCGCCGAAGCGTCGACTTGATCAAGACCGGCGGATACACGGTCGGCGCCGGCGAGGTCGAAGCCGCGCTTCGCGAAGTCGCAGGCGTCGCCGAGTGCGCCGTCGTCGGTGAGCCCGACGACGACCTCGGCCAGCGCATCGTCGCGCACATCGTACGTCGTGAAGGCGTCGAGCTCGATCCCGATGCGCTCATCGAACACGTCGCGACTCAGCTCACGCCACACAAACGCCCGCGCGAAGTGCGCTTTCGCGATTCGCTACCGCGCAACGCCATGGGCAAGGTGCAGAAGAAGCGGCTTCTGCCGTGAATGCGTCGCCTAGTGTTCGCGAGCCGAATGCGCGCGTATCGCACGCAGGGTTCGCTACGTGGCTTCTGCCGGCCCTCGCGGTTCTCACGGTGCCGGTCGCGTGCAGCGACCCCGTTCCGTCTGAGCCCGCTGTGGAAAATGCTACGTCTCCGACTACGCTGGACACTCCGGAAACGCCGCAACCGGGATGTTTGCTTCCGGTCACCGAAGAAGAGGCGGAGCGGGCCGTGCCCGAACACATCGTTGAGAGTTGGACCTTCGAATGCGGTTACGACGCCCTCGAATTGGATCTAGCCTCGCCCGCTCGACTCTATCGGTGTTCCGCGAACAACAGATGCAACCACCGCGACTGCTTCGAGTCCTGGTCGCAGAGGTACCTGAGCGTTGGCGATGACCTCTATCGCATTGGCGACGGTCGTTTGTCCGTCTGGCAGGTGAACGGCCGTCGGCTGCTCGTCGAGCAGAACATCTCTGGGCCCGACCACTACGCCATCGAAGGTGGCCACTCGCTCGTTCGCTTCCTTGAGCTGACGGATGGCCAGCTCTGTGAGCGCGGCGTCCGTAGCGGTCGCGGGAGCGGTTTGGGAGACGCACAGATCGTCGTGAACTGGCACGGTGAAGAGCGGCTGCGCAGCGAAGTCAGCTTGGATTCGCAGGGGCTCGCCGAGCCCGACGAGCGGGGCTGTCATGAAGAGCGCGTTCGCCTGGAGGGCGATCAAATTGTCACCGCTTCGGAAGAAAGCTGCGTGTGCGCCCGCCCCATCCCGCCTCTTCCGCGGCCCGACTGCACCGACCCTTCGAGCCGACGTTGGCGGCGGGAGACAGCCTGGAGCCAAGGGGAGTCGCCAGACCGAGTCGAACTTCGCGCGTGCACCGCAGCGGGCCGGACAGTCCATGAACTTTGGGTCACGCGTGCGGAGCGCGCGCCCCTGGTGTTTTCCACCTGGCGGCACGTTCACGTCGGCGCCGTCGAAGGGCGGGAGGCGATCCGGGTGGGTGAGCGGCTCGCCCTCGTTTGGGATCCTGGGCTGCAGGCGGTCTGTCGCGTTCCTTGGGACGAAAGCTAGCCGCGGAGGTGGCGACTCAGGTGCCGGGAGGTCGCCATACGATTGTATCGGCGCCTCCTTCACGCCGCGGCATCGGTCTTCCCGAGGGAAGCGGGCATATTGCCGACCGGTCGATTGTTCGTACTCTCGGGAGCACCATGCGATTTTCAAGCGGCATGCGATTCGTGATCGGTCTACGATTCGTGATCGGTCTGCGATTCGTCATCGCACTGCTTCTCTGCGCCGGATGCGTGCATCGCGTGCCCATTGCGCCGATTCCCGTCGACGCAGGCTCGTTGGTGGTGGGCGATACGGATTTTGCCCAGCTGCTCGCCGCCGCTGACGGCGTCGTTCTTCGGGCGAGCGCAACGCTGCGTGAAGGGCGGTACCGGATGCCCGGCGACGACTACTTCGCGATGGTGGTGCAGCCAGGAACGGTGCTGGAAGTCGACGCGTCCTTCGGCCTTTCGATGGAGGAGCGCGGCCTTCGTCCGCGAACGCGTCGCTTCACCGCTCGCTTCAGCCGGAGCGTCGAGCTGATCGGCACGGACAGGCGCGTGACCGTTCGGGGCGCTGAGCTTCGCGAAGGCGAGGGCGAAAACGTGCGCGTCGACGTTGCGATGGGCCGCACGATCGCGCGCTCGCTGGCCCAAGCCGTCACGGGCGTGCCCGCTGGGCTCGAAGAAGCGCCGGAGCTTCTCGACGTGTTCGATGAGATCGACGGCGAGCTCGTGCAGCTCAGCCTGCGAACGGGCGCCGAGCTCCTCCACGGCCAGTCGCGACTCGTCCTTGGGCCGGCCAGCGTCGTTCGTCTTACGCGGGTGGAGGTGAACGTGGCGGATCGCTCGGCGCGCCTCGACATCGACGGCGCGCTGAAGCTCGATCCCGCCAGCTGCGTAGAAAACGCCGGGCTTCGCCTGTGCGGCGGCGGCGAGTTCTTTCTCATCGGTCAGTACACGCGCCGCTTGGAAAGCGGCGTGCCCCGTTCACGCCTTTCGCTTACCACGCCCGATCGGCCCACGCGCTTTGATCTGCGCGAGGCCCAGCTTCAGGGCGACGAGCTGCAGCTCGAGGTGCCGCGCGCCGAACTCAAGCTTGGCCAGCTCGACTGCGGCGGTCCGGACGAACGCTGGGTATGCCGTTTCGCCGCCGAAGCATCGCTCGACGCAGGGCCGGGTAACCTTGCGCTGATCGAGGGGGCGAGCGTCGCCTTCGAAGGCGCCGAGCTGCGCGGCGTGCGTTACGCATCGGAGAGCGAAGGGCAGGGCGCGAGTTTCGCCCTTCAGCAGCTTCTCTTTCGCCGTCCGGCGCTCAGTGCGGGTGCGCTCACGATGGCTTTCGAAACGCTGGCGCTCCAGGACTTGAGTGCGGACCGCTGGGCCGAACTCGGCGGCGCTGCGGCGTCCCTTGCGGCGGGGCCCGGTGTCGTGCGCGTCGGCCTTGGCGAAGGCGAAACAACCATCGAGGGTCGGCTGCCGAATGGCGCCACCGTCAACCTCGTGGAGAGTCGCGAAGGCATGCTGATCGACAGCGTACTTGAACGCGTTCAGCTGCGCGCCGGCGATGTGTCAGCCAGTGCGCCGCGCCTTCATCTTCAAGTGCGCGCGCAGGACGCGTCGCACGTCCAAGCTTCCCTTTCGGCGCCCGACGACGCACGCGTCGACGGCGAGGGCGCCATCGCCTTCTCGGACGTACGAATGGCCTTTGATGCCCTTGAGCTCTCGCTCGACGGGGAGCGCTTGGAGCTTCGCACCCGCGGCCTTGCCCTTTCGATTCCCGAAGCGGAAGCGCTCCGTTTGCTTTCGCCCCGGGTGCCGCCGGCCTTCGCGAGCGATGAGCAGCCGCTCACGGGCCGCGTCGCGTCTACGTTGGAGACGATCACCGGCGCCATCCCGTTTCGCGACTTGAGCCGCTTTCGCGTGGCCATGAGCGGCGAACTCACGGACCCGTTGCAGCTCAGCTTTGAGCGTGGCGCGCTGCGGGCCCGCGGCGAGCTCAACGTCCTCGCCCGGCTTCTCGCGGACGAAGAGCGCGTGTCCTTCGCCATGTGCGAGGAAGAAGTGCAGACGGAAATGGCGCTGCCCTGCTTCGAGGGCATGGTGCCGTCCCTTTGCACGCGAAGCGTGAGCGCGACCGTTCCCTACCCCTGCATGGAGCGCGAAGAGGGGGTGGCGACGCTTTACGAGCAGCCCGCTCGCCTTCGCCTCGACCTCAGCGCTTCGATCACCTCGAACGCACCGACGACCTTGGGCGAGCTCGAGCTCGCGTCCGAGGTGCGGAACTGCCGGCGGCTTGAGGTCGCCGGCATTCCCGCCAGCCTGCAGCGCGCGGTCGGCGTGCGCGATCTCGTGTGCGACGGCCTTCGCGACGCAGCGCCGCGCGTCCGCCTGAGCGAGCTCGTTCCCGCCATCGGCGAAAGCCGCGACCTAGCGAACGCCCGGGTCCAGCGTTTTCGCCTCGACAGCGACGGCGAGCGACTACGCCTGGATCTGGAGCTTGCTGTGGCTTTGGGCCAGCCGCGTGAGGCCGCCGAGGCCCTGGGTACGGCGCGCTTGCCGAGCGCCGAATCGAGCGGTGTTCCGCCGGCGGAGTGACGCGCCCTCGCCGTAAAATGCGAGCGGAACCCACACGTGCCTTGGACGAGGGCAGTCCTCCCTCTAAGGTTTGGCTGTGATGCGGTCGGCAACAGCGATTTTTGCGTGCGTGCTCCTGAGCGCCGGCATTGCGTACGCCCAGGGGGGCGGCGGCCTGGCCCCGCCGCCCCGACCGCCGGCGGGCGACGCGCCCGCCGACGTACGGATCGCGAACGGGGTCGAGAGCCGCTCGAACACGTCCCCCGGCAGGTCGACGGTACGCCAGCGCGCACTCCGCGGTTTCATCGCCCCCCGGTAGGCCGCCACCGAGATCGCACGCAGCGCGTACCAGCGGCCCCGGTGCTCGAAGACCTCCTGATACAGCGCGTCCGGCGGCTGCTCGTCGCACCAGTAG